>NZ_APHR01000071.1 GCF_000349205.1 Methylophaga lonarensis MPL
TTCATTGCATGGGATGCACGTGAAGGTAAAATCGTCTGGTCTAACCAGAGCGCTTCTCAGTCTGGTCAGGTGCTTTGGCAACTGCCTCTGACGTAGTGTTCTACGGTACTCTGGAAGGTTTCATCAAAGCAGTTGACGCTCACACAGGTCGTGAACTGTGGAGATTCAAAAACCCATCAGGCGTAATCGGTAACGTCAACACCTACAAGCATGACGGTAAGCAGTACATCTCCGTTCTGTCTGGTATCGGTGGTTGGGCTGGTATCGGTATGGCTATCCCAAGTCTGGAAGACGACACTGACGGTCTGGGTGCAGTAGGTGCCTACCGTGCACTGTCTAACTGGACTAACCTGGGTGGTGTACTGAGCGTATTCAGCCTGTAAGACCCAAGGTGCGTATATAGCTTGCTATATACAAACTGGTAAGACTAAAGGCCCGGTATCTTTTGATACCGGGCTTTTTTTTCTAAATTGTTTTTAAACTTCAACAAAATGAATATTGTTGTGGAATAGGGTGGACTTTAAATAAAGAGTAGTCTTAGTATTGATACTCTTACGCCAGAGTGGCTGAGCCTGGAAATCGGGCTGACTGTGTTGAGAACTGATGGATCAAACAGATTGGCATGACAGGATGATAGTCAAAGACTATCCCTTGCTGATCCAGATGAATTTACCCGGTTTTCAGACTAAGTATCTGGCCCACCAAGGATATATCATGGTGCAAAGACTGAAAAAGATTTTGTTACAGGCGGGTTATTCTGCAGATGAACCGCTGCCCGACCTACAAGCTTTGCTTGATATGGAGCGGGAATATATTGCCCGGGAGTTGCATGATGAACTGGGACAGCAGCTCAGCCTGATCCATATTTATGCATCGGCCATTGCTGATGAAGATGAGCTTGATGCTGTTAAGGATTATGCAGCACGCATCGACAGGTTGGTGTTACAGGCCAGAGTTCACATCAGAGAATTGCTCAGTGGCTTGCGTCAGGGTGAGACCGAAGAGTTTGATTTTGACTTTTCCATGAAGCAACTCTGCTACCACTGGCAGAATAAAAGTCTGCCGATCAGTTTCTTTTTCTCCATCGAGGAAGAGCTTGATGATTTCGATATTGAAGCACTTAAGGCTATTTACCGAATCATTCAGGCAGGCATTACTAATATTGTGCGTCACTCAAAAGCAGACAAGGCGTCCATTACGCTGTCGGTGAACGATGGCATACTGCATCTGCAAATCGTTGATAATGGCATTGGCTTTGATGTGCAGACACTTTCAGGTGATGGCCTCGGATTATTGGGGATGCGTGAGCGTGTTGAGATTCTTCAAGGCACTATGGAGCTAGATACCCAGCCGCAAAAAGGCTGTAGCATCAATATCAGTATTCCCGGAAAAGTGAAGAAATAATGCAGGAAAACCTTCGAATTTTGCTGGCCGATGATCATGAAATGTTACGGGCTGGCGTTAAGCATATACTCGAACAACATGAGCATCTGACGGTGGTTGCTGAAGCCTCCAGCGGCGAGCAGGCCTACGAACTCTACAGCAAACTGATGCCGGATCTGTTAATTATGGACATGTCGATGCCGGGCATGGGCGGCTTGGAAGCCATCCGTCGAATCAAGACGCGTGATCACAACGCAAAAGTGATTATTTTTTCCATGCACGAAGAGGCCTTGTATGCAATACAAGCCCTATCGTCAGGGGCTGTGGGCTATGTACTAAAATCAGCCGAGTTAGGTGATTTACTACAAGCTATCAAGCAGGCAATGCTTGGCAAAAGCTTCATGAGTGCAGCGATCGCGCAAAAGATTGCACTGAAAAGCCTGGCGGGTGAATACAGTTCAATCGAACAGCTGACCGCCAGAGAGTTTGAAGTTTTCTGTCTGCTGGCAGAAGGCAAAAAGGTCAGCGAAATTTCTGATCTGCTGATGATCAGCCAGAAAACTGTTGCGACTTATCAAACCAGAATCAAGAAGAAGTTGAATATCGACAGTGCGGTGGATCTGGTTCGACTTGCCGTGCAATACGGTATCGTCAGTTAGCTCGATTTTGAGCGATCAACCTCAACAAAATCAGGGCAGCATGATTTCATTTGCTGCGGGTGGCCATCACTTCAATTTAAGGGCTGCCGCAGTAATTGTTGATCGAGGTAAAGTCCTTTTGCACAAGATTGCAGGAGATAATTTCTGGTCTGTGCCGGGTGGACGTGTTGAACCTGGTGAGACTGCTGCACAGGCGGTCATACGCGAAATCTTCGAGGAAACGGGAGAGCAGGCACAATGTGAGCAACTGCTCTGGGTGGCTGAAACTTCTTTGAATATCACGGCAGTCAACACCACGAAATCGGATTGTACTTCAATGTACAGCTTCCACCTCATTCTCGTTTGTTGGCACTCGAAGACAGCATAGAGTTTGTAGATGAAAATACCTCTATGACCTATTCCTGGCTTGCTATTGCACAATTGCCAAGCCATGAAGTCCGCCCCTCGTTGCTATTCAGAGCGCTGACCGAGCGAGACACATCGTTAAGGCATTATGTGCATTATGAGGATGGCGGCCAGCCCTAACCATAGCCACAGTGGCAGTACCGTGTAGCCATCCTAACCATTAGCCATCTGTTAGGTATCACTCGCATTGATTGTTCGAGTTCTTCACTAAAATGCTGAGCGCTTTTTACTTGACGACAACATTGCTGTTGCATAGGATTCTAAAACAGGTATTTAAAATACCTGTTTATCTTGCAAAGGAGCAAAAATGAACAGTTCACAGATCGAAATCATCAAGCAAACGGTGCCTGTATTGCAGGAACATGGCGAGACACTGACGCGCCGGTTTTACGAAAACATGTTTCGCAATAACCCCGAAGTAAAGGATTTTTTTAACCCGGCACATCAACAGGCGGGAACGCAGCAACGGGCGCTGGCCGGAGCTATCTGTGCTTACGCTGCAAATATCGATAATCTGTCAGCATTGTCTGGGGCTGTCGATCTAATTGCCCATAAGCACGTTTCGCTTGGAATCAAGCCTGAGCATTATCCCATTGTCGGTCAGAATCTGATTCTGACGATTCAAGAAGTATTGGGAGAAGCTGCCAACGAGGCCATTATTGAGGCATGGACTGTCGCCTACCAGGAGTTGGCAAGAATTTTTGTCGGACAAGAAGCGCAGTTGTATCAAGCGCAACAAAAGCGCTACGGTTGGAATGGTCCCAAACCGTTCACCATTACACAAAAAGTTGCTGAGAGCAGCAATATCACTTCTTTCTACTTGCAGCCACTTGATGGCAATCTGCCTGTTGGGCAACAGGCAGGCCAGTACACCACAGTACATCTGACAGTTAACGGTCAAACTGTGATGCGCAATTATTCACTATCCAATGCGCCAGACGCCGGGGCGTATCGCATTAGTGTCAAACGTGAAACAGCGATTGATGAGCAGGCGCCTGACGGCTTGGTCTCAAACTATTTGCATGATTACTATCATGAGGGTGACGTGCTCGAGTTAGCACCTCCCTGTGGCGAGTTCCAGTTACACATTCAGGAAGATAACAATCAACCCATCGTATTTGTCGCGGGTGGTGTGGGGATCACGCCCATCATCGCGATGTTGCATGATGTGCTGAAACGTCAGTCAGAATCTGGACGCCCGATATATCTGTTTCAGTGCGTGAGAAATACCGACGTGCTGCCGTTTGTATCAGAGCTGCAAGCGTTGCTTGAACGGCATGATAATTTGCATTGGCATATTTTCCTGAGTCAACAAAAATCGCCAGTTGCAGACGGTTTGAAGCATGTTCACCATGGACGCTTGTCGATGCAGGCATTGGACAGTGTGATTGATCGACAACAAGCCATCTCAATGTTTGCATGTGGACCCGCAGGCTTGATTAGCCATCTATCAACGATGATAGACACGCGTGATCAGGCTCAAGACAGCTTCCGATATGAGTTTTTTGGGCCAGCGCAAGCTGTTTGAAAATTAAAATCAGCGGACTTGTTAAGACGGTGAGTGAAAAAGTCAGAAGAGACAATGCCCGAGTTTTCAAATCGATAAAACGTTCTTGCAAATAAAAAGCTTCAACACAACTTGAAAGTGTTGAAGTTTTTTTTGTGCTGCAACGGGGGCAGGATGAAGCGGCACGCCAAGCAGGGCTGGAGATTTTAAGAAATATCGGCAAAGATAAATCAAACAGCCCAAGTGTTCGCTGAATGGAAACAGAAGTCGAAAATGGATTCCGAAATCGACGTTAAAGCTTGCGGACAGCTTTCAATTTGAGTGTATACTTTTTTCGACTTCATCATTAAGCCGACGAATGTGTTGAATTTTAACCGCCCTCGTAATGCAGAAAAACAGACTCAATGGTGGGTGGTTGTGCTCGGCTTGTTGTTGGCGTGTCAATTTCTGTTTGGGCAGCCGCTCCATCAACACACTCAAGCGGACTGCGACAGCTATCAGATCGTCCATTCACACTTGCACGACCTGGCTGACATTCACCATGATGCGGTCGATATTTCACCAGACAAAACAGCAAGAACTTATGGCGATGTTGAATTGCCACCGCTTCTTTATCTGGCGACAGGGCTGGTTGTTGAGTTATCAACACCGGTCATTTATCTCTCTTTCTTCGAAGCGTCACCACCGCTCAGCCATCAACATTCACATCTCCCTCGCTCCCGCGCACCGCCTTTGACTTGAGCAAATATTGGTTCAGGTTGGAGCGGTTGATCATACCGTTCCTGTCTTTGTGCAACCGACTTCTAGGTCGGGACAACGGAGATGTATCATGCGTATTCTGGAAATTTACGGTGCTGTTACTGCACTAGCCATTCTTATGCTGATAGTCGCCTCGCTTGCTCGGGCAGATGCGAATTTATTGAGCCTTGAGACGGCTCTGGAGCAAGCAGTCAATGTTTCACCTTTGGTTGCTGCGGCGTATGCAAATGCTGATGTTCGTCGGGGCGAACTCAATGAGTCAGGGATTTGGCCAAATCCTCATATTGAAGTCGAGGTGGGAAACCGAATTGCTCGAGAAGGCGGCCCCAGCGGGTGGCAAACGCAAGCGTATGCTATTTCACAGGCATTACCTATCGGAGGTCGACTCACAGAGCGTCGTCGTGTGTCAGAATTTCAGTTGTCGGCTGCTCATAAGCAAGTTGTCCTTGCTGTCCTCGGTGTTGAATATCAGGCGGCCGTGGCCTTCCATCAACTGCAATGGGCGATCGGGCGGGCGGATCTTGCCCTGGCTCAACTTCAGCAAGCAAAACACTTCCACAAAGTCGCGGAAAAGCGCAGCCAGGCAGGTGATTTGTCTGTTCGCGAGACCCTGCGTTTACAGCTGTTGCTGCATGAGGCAGAAGCTTCACTCGACGATGCTTTACGTACTCAACGGGATGCAGAACTCCACTTGTTGACGTTACTGGCATTTCAGCCTGGTGAAATGTTTGATCTACCACCGTTGACCCTGCCAGCTATGCCGGTCGATATCGAACTATTGCAACAGCTTCAAGACAATCATCCCGCTTTGGCGGCTGCCCAACAACAACAGTTCGCGGCGATGGCACAGCGTGATGAGGTGAACGCTGAGCGAATTCCTGACCTTGAGTTACGACTGGGGCGAGACAATGAAATGTTTGATGGTCGTAGAGGTGCAAGTTACTCAGTCGGATTGCAGGTAGAACTGCCACTTTGGAGTAATGGCAAAGGCAGATTACAAGCTAAAGATGCGGAAGTTAGGCGGGCACAGGATGAACTGAGACTTGTTCAAACTGAAGCACAGCAACGTTTGCGGCAAAGCCATAGTCAGCTAACCCGTCTTCTGGATCGAATACAGCGACATCAGCTTAACGTGCTGGCGCGCGCTGAGCAGGTACTGGCGATGACCGAGCGAGGCTATAACGCAGGTGAACTTACACTGACAGAATTGATTGATGCAACACAGGCTCAATGGCGAGCAGCACAGGAGCAATTGGATCTGTTGCTGCTTGCCCAACAGCAAGACACAGAATTACGCCGAGCGCTCGGGAAAACTGTTAGCAGCCAAGTGGAGCACAGATCATGAAAATCAAACACAGCTTACCCGGATTTTTGATCGTTTTTATGCTTTTGACTGCTTGCGATCTTCTTGAGCATGACCATCATGAGCATGCTGAACCAGAGGAACAGCATCAGCAACGCATGACGCTATGGAAGGATGATCTGGAGCTTTACATCAAGTTTGACACAGCTGTTGCTGGACTTTCTCAGGACTGGGTGGTTTATCTGACACAACTACCTGGTTATGAACCGGCTCGTAACATTTCACTTGAACTTCAGTTTCAAGTGGGGGGTGAGGTTCGATGGCGCTATCAAATGACAGAGTCTGGCATTCAAGGCATGTTCACAAAAGAAATTGCGATTCCCGAAGCGGGACAGTATGACTTGAGTGTCGCAATCACCACAGCCCAGGACTCTCAAACAATAGCTCTAGGAACAGTCGATATTGCTGGTTCGAAGCCGCTTGCACAGCAGCATTCGGACCGAAATGATGATGAGATTTTGTTTCCCAAACTCCAACAGTGGCATATGCCGTTCGCGACTGCTGTTGCTCAGGAAGACTTGATTGCTCCCCAACTTTTAGTGTCGACACGGGTGGAGTCCATTCCAGATAAATTTGTTCGTTTGCTGATGCCTGCTACTGGTCTTGTAGGCATCCCCGAGGGTGGTCAATGGCCCAGTGTGGGCATGGAAGTCAGTGTGGGGCAGCCCCTTGCGCAGGTGCTACCTGTTTCTGGAGGCGAAGACATGGGGCAACTTCAGTTGGAAATCGTCGAGGCAAATGAGCGATACCGACTGGCAAGGTCAGAACTTGAGCGGGTACGAAGCTTGAACGAACAGGGCGTTGTTGCAGATAGACGTATTGAGCAGGCAGAAGCAGAAGCTAACGTGGCTCGCCACACCTTAAGGCGTTTGGAGTCACAGCGCGATCTATTGTTGGGGGGATCGGCAGTTAACAATACGGCGCTTGTCTTACGAGCACCTATCAATGGTCTGATCGTCAGCATTGAGTCGGCTCCAGGAGAAATAGCAGGAACAGGAGACAGACTGTTCACGATTCTTGACGATAGTCGTGTGCGATTGAATGCTCAAATATTTCCTGCTGATCTGGAAAGCATTGATGTACTGACAGAACCATTACTACGCCAGGCCGATGGACAATGGGTGAGGCTTGAGCCAATGACTCCCGGAATGTTGCTTCGCACTATTGATGCTAATGACGGTTCAGCATCATTTTTGATGGATGTCGACAACAGCAATCAGAATCTAATCACTGGCTCACGTCTGAGCATTGCTTTTCGAACTGCCGAAGCGCAACGCCATGTTGTGGTGCCTGCCACTGCGCTGCTGGATGATGATGGTGTCAGTATTGTGATTGTACAAGTCGATGGGGAATCTTTTCAGCGTCGGATTGTGCGTCCCGGTGTCCGGGCTTTGGGGCAAGTGGCAATTCTGGAAGGGCTGGCAGCAGGTGAACGCATAGTCACCTTGGGAGCATATACGGTTTTGCTGGCGGCACGGGAAACCAGCACTGATGTTGGTCACACACACTGAGGGTAAACAGATGCTGGATAAAATGATCCGTGGGGCTCTGGAGAACCCACTTTTGATTGTGGCGCTTTCGATATTAATGGTTGTCATCGGGTTGCACTCGACGAGAGAAATGCCGGTTGATGTTTTTCCCGATTTGACTGCACCAAGTGTCACTATCATGACTGAGGCACCTGGCCTTGCGACTGAAGAAGTCGAACAGCAGGTTAGTTTCCCAATCGAAACAGCGGTCACTGGAGCCGCAGATATTCGACGTGTTCGATCGCAGGCTGTCCCAGGACTTTCAATTGTCTGGGTCGAGTTCGACTGGGGTACTGATATTTTTCGTGCACGACAGGCAGTGACTGAGAGGCTGACTCAAATAAGTGGTCAGCTTCCTGCACAGGTACAACCACCTACCCTTGGTCCCATCACATCGATCATGGGTGAAATCGAATTCATCGGCATTGCTGTGTTAGATCCTAAAAACTTGATGCAAGCACGCGAGTTTGCGGATTGGGATTTGCGACCTCAACTTTTATCGATACCGGGCATTGCTCAAGTCAGCATTCTGGGTGGTCAGCTGAGACAGTACCAGGTACTGGTATCGCCAGATCGGCTGCGAGAGCTTGATCTGAGTCTGAATGAAATTCAACTTGCGGTGAGTCAGACGAATCAGAATGCTGGTGGTGGCTGGATTAGTGAAGGAGGCAGAGACTATCTGATTCGATTCATCGGAAGCGTGGAGGCCGTTGAGGATTTGCGTAACAGTGTGGTGGCGATTCGCGGTGACACTCCGGTGTTATTGAGACATGTTGCGACTGTGCAGAAAGGTGCCGCCATTCCCGTCGGAGATGCAGGCGTAAATGGGAAGCCTGGAGTTATGCTCGCAGTGCTCAAACAACCTCAAGCAGACACGCTTTGGCTAACAGAGCAACTTAAAACAATTATCACCCAGGCTGAAGCCAGGCTGCCTGAGGGACTCATCTTGGAGCCGGGACTCTTTCGTCAGGCCGATTTCATCAATACGGCTGTAGGGAATGTGGTTAAAGCTTTGAGAGATGGTGCCATATTTGTTGTGATTGTGTTGTTGTTGTTTCTATTTAGTGTTCGTGCGACGTTCATTTCAGCGGTGACGATACCACTCTCTTTGTTTACAGCGCTCTGGTTGCTTTGGTGGTTGGGCATAGGCATCAACACTATGACACTTGGAGGGTTGACTATCGCGATTGGAGCTTTGGTCGATGATGCAATAATTTTTGTGGAAAATATCTATCACAAACTTAGACGTAATCATTTACTTAAGCAGCAGATAGCGACCAAAGATATTGTTTTTAGAGCGTGTTCTGAGGTGCAAAAGCCAGTGGTATTTTCAACCATCATTATTATGTTGGTGTTTGCGCCACTGTTTGTGTTTACTGGTGTTGAGGGAAGATTGTTAGCGCCATTAGGGTTGGCATATTTGTTGGCTATTGGCGTTTCCCTGATGATTGCTTTGACGGTGACCCCGGTGTTGAGTGCTGCTTTGCTGCCATCCGCTAAATCGCTGCTGCGCAGGGGAGATACGCCACTGATACGGTGGTGCAAACGCGGATATGCACCGTTGCTCAACTTGACACTCCGCCATTCAGGCTGGGTACTCGTGCTTTCCCTAATGATGGTATTCATTGCAATGAGCTCCGTTACCCAGATGGGTCGATCATTTTTACCTGAGTTCAACGAGGGAAGTCTCACTATCACAGCAACCACACCTCCTGGGACCTCCCTCGAAACTTCAGTCGAGCTTGGCCGCTATATTGAGACCATATTGTTGGCGATGCCTGAAATCCAGTCTGTTGGTCGAAAAACCGGACGTGCTGAACAAGACGAGCATACACAAGGACCTAATATGTCTGAATTTGAGGTCAGGCTTGCATCATTGCCACACGGGAAGGAGGCGTTTCTCAGTGTGCTCAGACAGAACCTGAGCGAAGTGCGAGGCGTATCTTTTAATATAGGTCAACCATTGTCGCATCGCATTGACCACATGCTGTCAGGAGCTCGAGCGAGTATCGCGGTCAAGGTGTTTGGGCCGTCACTCGCCGAACTGGAGCGAATTGGCAAAAGCATCGAACGAATAATGACACAGATGGACGGATTAGTTGATGTGGCGATGGAACCATTGCAGGCACAACCACAACTTCGGCTTCGTGCGGATCGTGAAGCACTGGCTCGCCATGGTGTTGTGATCGATGACTTGGTCTCGCATGTGATGACTGGATACGGCGGAAGCATTGTTTCACAAATTATTGAGGGCAATCGACGCTTTGATCTGGTTGTACGATTGGATAACGAGAATAGAAGTGATCGAAAAAAGATCGGGGATCTCACGATTCGTTCTGGAACAGGGGAGTTGATACCACTTCGACATCTTGCTTCTATCACAGCCGAATATGGGCCGGGCATGATACTAAGAGAAGACGCACAGCGTCGTTTAATTATCAGCAGTAATATTTCTGGGAGTGATTTGCGCGGCGCAGTGGATGAGATTCAGCAAACGCTCGCACAGACCATTGATCTGCCTTCAGGCTATCGTATTGAGTATGGCGGTCAATTCGAGGCCGAACAGGCGGCTACCCGCACTTTAATGTGGGTTTCTTTGATGGTGTTGGCGGGGATTCTGCTGATACTGAGCTTGGTGTTCAGATCCTTTTGGCTTGCGTTACTTGTGATGGTGAATATTCCACTGGCACTACTGGGAGGTGTTGTCTCAGTATTTTTAATGGGTGGGACGCTGACGATTGCTGCCCTGGTAGGATTTGTGACACTGTTTGGCATTGCTGTACGTAACGGTATCTTACTGGTCAGTCGTTACCAAGCCTTGACTCGAGAAGGAATCGAGGTTGCTGAAGCTGTTCGTATTGGTTCTGAGGAGCGATTGATTCCGATTCTCATGACCGCACTTACGGCCGGGCTGGCACTGATTCCACTGGCTTTTGGACTGGGGCAGCCGGGCACAGAGATCCAGGCACCCATGGCCATTGTAATATTGGGTGGACTGATTAGTTCAACCGCACTCAATATGTTGGTACTTCCGGCCATTTACTATTCGGCCGCTCAATGGGTGCGGTGAAATCTTAATGGCACAAGTCTGTGACAATCGTCCATGCATGTAATGAAATGAATGATGGGCCTGGTTAAATATAGAGAGGTATCCCGAAATATCGTTGATAAACAAAATAAAGCCAGGCAGGGACGATAAAGGGGAAAGGTCGGTGTGGCGTGGTTGAGATGTTTGGTGCCCGGGGCCGGAATCGAACCGGCACGCCCAAAAGAGCGAGAGATTTTAAGTCTCTTGTGTCTACCAATTTCACCACCCGGGCAACAAGAGCGGGATCATACACCAGGCGGCTGGCTTGAGAAACTGCTAAATGGCTTTTGAGAAGCGTGACTGTTGGTGTTGTTGGCTGTAACGGTCAAATACCAGGCAGATATTGCGGATCAGCAGTCGTCCGGCGGGCAGGATGCGAATGCTCTGGGTATCGAATTCCAGCAGTTGGTCTTTGGCAAATTGTCGTAGTGCCGGAATGACATCGACAAAGTAACTGAAAAAGTCATAACCCAGTTGTTCTTCAATCGCCTGAATATCAAGGCTGAAGTCACAGATCAGTCGGGTAATGATCTGTCTGCGGATGATGTCATCATGACTGAGTTTGTAGCCTCTAAAAATCGGTAATTCGTTGTTAGCCAGTCGCTGCTGGTAGCTTTCCAGCGTTTTTTCGTTTTGCATGTAAGCGTTGGCGACACTGCCGATTGAGGTCATGCCGAGGCCAATCAGATCACAGTCGGCATGTGTGGCATAGCCTTGAAAGTTTCTGTGTAATTGACCTTGTCGCTGGGCGATGGCCAGTTCATTGTCCGGTTTGGCAAAGTGATCCATGCCGATATAGACATAACCGGCCTCGGTGAGCTGGTCGATAGTTTGATAGAGGATGGCCAGTTTTTCGCTGGCCGAGGGCAATTCTTCGCTTTTGATTTGCCGCTGGGGTTTGAAGTTTGCCGGCATATGGGCATAGTTGAAGACTGATAGCCTGTCCGGTGATGCCGCAATGATTTTTTCCAGCGTTTCGCTGAAGGATTTCACCGATTGTTTAGGCAAGCCATAAATCAGATCGACGCTGATCGATTTGAAACCTTCTGTTCTGGCTGCCTGCATCACCGACAGAGTTTGTTGTTCACTCTGGATTCGGTTAACGGCTTTTTGCACTTCGGGGTTGAAGTCCTGAATTCCAAGGCTCAGACGGTTGAAGCCCAGTTGACGCAATAGTTTGATGCGTTCCGGATCGGCTTCACGGGGATCGATTTCAATGGAAAACTCGCCATTGTCATCATCAGCCAGATTGAAATGCTGGCGGGTGACAGACATCAGCGCGATCATCTGATCGGTACTGATAAAGGTCGGTGTGCCACCGCCCCAGTGCAATTGTCGAACTTGTCTTTGCGAGTCAAACAACTCAGCCTGCATGGCAATTTCTTTGTGCAGACTTTCCAGATAGGGTTGGGCGTGCAGGCGATTTTTGGTAATGATTTTGTTGCAGGCGCAGTAGAAACAAACCGTGTCACAGAAAGGAATGTGCAGATAAAGCGAAAGCGGATTTCCACGTTGATTGGAGTGTTCGACCTGTTGCAGATAATCCTCGTTGGTAAAGGACTCATTAAATTCGACGGCGGTCGGGTAAGAGGTATAGCGCGGTCCACTGATATCGTAGCGACGAATCAGCGATTCGTTGAATAGCTCACTTGCTGCCATGACTTGGCTCCAGAACATAACCCTATTTGATTGTTCAAGTATAGAGCGAGACTGTGACAGGAATATGGCGAAAGCGCTGAGACTTGATCCAGATCAACCGGGGAAGCGTTTTTCCTCTTCGGGATGAGCTCCCATACGCTCGAAATGGGACTGAATAATGGGCAGCACTTCGTTAACGTCATCCACCAGATGAAACAGTTCCATATCGTCGTGTTCAATACACCCTTGGCTAAGAACTTGCTGTTTGAGCCAGTCAATCAGCCCACTCCAGAAATCCGAACCGTAGAGAATGACCGGAAAGTGGCGAATTTTGCGGGTTTGGATCAGTGTCAACGATTCAAAAAACTCATCCAGTGTGCCAAAACCACCGGGAAATACCACATAGCCAATCGAGTATTTGACAAACATCAGCTTGCGGACAAAGAAGTAACGGAAGCTGAGCCTGATATCCTGCTGGGGGTTGGGTTTTTGCTCATGTGGCAGCTCGATGTTGAGACCAACGGAATGCGCGCCTTGTTGAAAGGCACCTTCATTGGCTGCCTGCATAATGCCGGGACCGCCACCACTGATGACTGAAAAACCCGCGCCAGAAAGCTGTCGGGCAACTTCTGAGGCGGCGCGATAGTAAGGTGAGTTCTCCCCAAGCCGGGCACTGCCGAATATCGATACCGCTGGCCCCAGTTCGTTGAGTGTTTCGATGCCATCAATGAGCTCGGACTGGATGCGAAATACTCGCCATGCTTCAGATGTTTTCAGGTCTTCCACGACTTGCCTATCTTCAATTTGCAGACCCACCAAAATAGATAATTGCTACTGGCTTTGCAATTGCCGGTGCGTTTAGCCAGTGCTTGTGTGTTCAGAACTCCCCGGTCTGAGGTATCATTTTGCATTTATTTCAGCATAAATGGCAGGCGATGATGAAGGTTTTGGTGATTGGCGGTGGTGGTCGTGAACATGCTTTGGCGTGGAAGCTGCGACAGTCAGCGAATTGCACAGCAGTGTATGTAGCGCCCGGAAACCCCGGCACCGCTGCCGAGCAGGGTATCGAAAATGTCGCAATTGAAGCGACTGATATTGAGGCCTTGGTCGCGTTTGCCAAACAAGCGTCGATTGATCTGACGGTGATTGGTCCTGAAGTGCCATTAGTAATGGGTGTTGTTGATGCGTTTCAGGCTGCCGGATTGCGTTGTTTTGGCCCCAGTCAGGCTGCTGCACAACTCGAAGCCTCAAAAAGTTTTACCAAAGATTTTCTGGCGCGGCACCAAATCCCGACCGCGGCCTATCAGGTGTTTACAGAGATTGATGCCGCCCACGCCTATATCCGCGAACAAGGTGCACCGATTGTGGTTAAGGCTGATGGCCTGGCCGCTGGTAAGGGCGTCATTGTGGCGCAGACCGTTGAAGAAGCAGAGGCCGCTGTCAGTGACATGCTGGCGGGCAATGCGTTTGGCGAAGCCGGACATCGGGTGGTGATCGAAGAATTTATGCAGGGCGAAGAAGCCAGCTTTATTGTGATGGTTGATGGCAGCCATATTCTGCCGTTGGCGACCTCACAGGATCACAAAGCTCGTGACAATGGTGACAAAGGACCCAACACAGGCGGTATGGGCGCTTATTCACCGGCACCTGTTGTCACCGAAACAGTGCATCAGCGCATCATGCAGCAGGTGATCGAACCAACAGTTCGTGGCATGGCGGCAGATGGTCGGCCCTATACCGGATTTTTGTATGCGGGTTTGATGATCGACGAAGCCGGTCAGCCAAGAGTGGTTGAATACAACTGTCGTTTTGGTGATCCGGAAACCCAGCCAATCATGATGCGACTGAACTCTGATCTGATTACGCTCTGTGAAGCTGCCCTTGATGGTCGTCTGGATGAAGTGGATGCGGAATGGAATCCAGCTGCCGCCGTGGGTGTGGTGATGGCTGCGGGTGGTTATCCTGATGATTATCGTAAGGGCGATGTTATTGAGGGACTTGATCAGGTTCCCACTACTTGCAAGGTGTTTCATGCCGGAACTACTGAGCAATCAGGTCAGGTAGTCACTGCCGGAGGGCGCGTATTATGTGTCACGGCTTTGGGTGACAGTGTTGCCGCAGCACAGGCAGAGGCCTATCGAGCTGTCGCCAAGATTCACTGGCAAGATGCCTATTACCGAACCGATATCGCTTATCGCGCGATTAGCCGAGAGCAAGCCGACTGAACAATGAGTCATCGCAGCATGTTGGCTAGCCTGACAGATACTGTGCCGGATAGGAGTCGCGCATCATGTCGGTAAATCATCCGATTATTGCGGTGACGGGGTCATCTGGAGCAGGAACCTCCACAGTCAAACAGGCATTTGAAGATATTTTTCGTCGCGGCAAACTCAAACCGGTGCTGATTGAGGGCGACAGTTTCCACCGTTTTGACCGTGAACAAATGCGTGAACAAGTCGCCAAGGCTGAATCACAGGGCCAGACGCTGACGCATTTCAGCCCGGAGGCCAATTGTCTGGATCGACTGGAGGATCTGTTTCGGCGATATTCAGAAAGTGGAACAGGTGAGTATCGCCACTATATTCACGACGATTCGGAAGCTGTCAGATTCAATCAGGCCAGCGGAACATTCACCCCCTGGCGGGAGATCGATGCCGACAGTGATGTCTTGTTCTATGAGGGGCTGCATGGCGGTGCGGTGACGGATAAGGTGAACATTGCGCAGTACACCGATCTGCTGATTGGTGTGGTGCCGGTCATGAATATCGAGTGGATACAGAAAATCAAACGTGATTGTGCCAACCGTGGCTATTCACAGGAAGCGGTGGTCGATATGATTCTCAAGCGGATGCCGGATTATATCCACCATATAACGCCCCAGTTTTCGCGTACCCACATTAATTTTCAGCGAGTGCCGCTGATCGATACTTCAAACCCTTTTGTGATGCGCGATATCCCTTCAGCGGATGAGAGTCTGGTGGTGATTCGTTTTAAAGATCCCAAAATGGCCGACTTTCCCTACTATCTGACCATGCTCAAAGACGCATTTATGTCTCGCCCCAACAACATGGTAGTACCCGGCGCCAAAATGGGGCTGGCAATGGAAGTGATTCTGACACCTTTGATTGAACAGATGATGATCAGCAAGCGGCAACAGGCTTGAGCCTGATTATCGATGATTGTCGGCAGGAAAAAACTCGAACGACCCTTTTGGAGTGTTGAATGAAAATCAGTCAGTGGCGATTGCGTCAGGCACTACATACCTTGAATGGTGGAGGTGTCATTGCCTATCCAACCGAGGCTGTTTATGGCCTGGGCTGCGATCCCATGGATGAGGAGGCGGTGCAGCGAATTTTATCGTTGAAGCAGCGGCCTATCGAAAAAGGCATGATCTTGGTGGCTGCCGATTTTAATCAGCTACAGGATTTTATCCTGCCGGTTTCAGCAGACTTGTTGGCAGAGCTTGAAAAGACCTGGCCGGGGCATGTCACCTGGCTGTTGCCGGTTCGCTCCGATGTGCCTGAGTTTTTGACCGGGGCACATGACACTTTGGCGGTGAGGGTCACTGCCCATCCGCAGACTGCGGCTTTATGTCGGGCATTTGGCGGTCCGATTGTTTCGACCAGTGCCAATATTTCAGGTCTGCGACCTGCCAGAAACAGCCATCAGGTTCATTGGCAGTTGCCGGAGGTTGATTATGTGATGCCTGGTGCCTGCGGCGGCGCTTTGCAACCTTCCACCATTCGCGATGCCCGAACAGGAGAAGTACTGCGATGAGCCACCCTGATATTGATGAAGTACGCCGTTATTTTATGGCGTTGCAGGATCGTATCTGTACTGAACTATCGCAGCAGGACGGTAAGGCAACCTTTATGGAAGATAACTGGCAACGTGACTCAGGTGGCGGTGGTCGAACTCGCGTACTGACCGATGGGGCCGTATTTGAACAGGGTGGCGTTAATTTTTCTGAAGTTTATGGCGACAGTCTGCCGGCTTCTGCGACTGCCAGTCGCCCAGAACTGGCTGGGCGGAGTTTTCGTGCCATGGGCGTTTCTCTGGTGATTCACCCTCACAACCCATATGTGCCTACTTCTCATGCCAATGTCCGGTTTTTTGTCGCTGAAAAAGCCGGTGAACCGGCAATCTGGTGGTTTGGTGGAGGCTACGACCTGACCCCCTACTATGGCAATGATGAAGATGTGATTCACTGGCACAACATCGCTAAGCAGGCTTGTGACGCATTTGGCGATACGGTCTATGACGACTATAAACGCTGGTGTGACGAGTATTTTTATCTCAAACACCGTGACGAGCCGCGTGGCGTTGGCGGTTTGTTTTTTGATGATCTGAACACGCCGGATTTTGATACCTGCTTTGCATTGGTCAGAAGTGTGGGAGATAGCTATCTGAGCGCTTATCAACCCATTGTTCAATGCCGTAAGGACACAGCTTATGGTGAGCGTGAGCGAGACTTTCAGCTATACCGACGTGGCCGATACGTTGAGTTCAACCTGGTTTACGACCGCGGTACGTTATTTGGTCTGCAATCCGGTGGACGCACCGAGTCGATATTGATGTCACTGCCGCCGCTGGTGAAATGGCGCTATAACTGGCAACCAGAACCCGGTAGTGCTGAGGCAAGGTTGTATGAACATTACCTGAAACCCCGGGATTGGTTGAACTAGTCTTCGGTTGCCAGTGACGCCAGCTGATCCGCCTGATATTCACTGATCAGGGGCTCAATCACCTGATCCAGCTGACCTTCCATCACTTCCGCCAGTTTATATAAGGTCAGGTTGATGCGGTGGTCGGTGATACGACCTTGAGGGTAATTGTAGGTACGGATGCGTTCGCTACGATCACCACTCCCTACCAGCAAACGACGGGTTTCCGCCTGTTCGGTCTGTTGTTTTTCAACTTGTGCGGCCATGATGCGTGACTGCAATACCGACATGGCTTTGGCCCGGTTTTTGTGCTGTGAGCGCTCTTCCTGACATTCGACAATAATGCCGGTTGGAATATGCGTGATGCGCACTGCCGAATCCGTGGTATTGACGTGCTGACCACCGGCGCCTTGTGAGCGGTAGGTGTCGATTCTGAGATCGGCCGGGTTGATATCAATTTCATCAATTTCATCGGCTTCCGGCAAAATAGCCACGGTGCAAGCCGAGGTGTGAATGCGGCCCTGAGATTCGGTTTCCGGCACTCGTTGTACCCGGTGCGCACCAGATTCGAATTTGAGTCTTGAATAAGCGCCATCGCCGACGATGCGAACGATAATTTCCTTGTAACCGCCATGCTCACCTTCCTGAGCGTTAATCACCTCAACTTGCCAGCGGCGTTGTTCGGCATAGCGACTGTACATGCGGAAAAGATCGCCAGAAAAGATGGCCGCTTCATCGCCACCGGTGCCGGCACGAATTTCCAGAAAAATATTTCGCTGATCGTTGGGATCTTTAGGCAGCAAAAGTTTTTGCAGCTCTACGCTCAGGGTTTCTTCGCGAGCTTGGGCATCAGCCAGCTCTTCTTTTGCCAGTTGGCGCAATTCCGGATCCTGTTCGTTGAGCATTTGCTTTGCATCGGCGATAGCCGTTTGCACATTCAGGTAGTGACTGAAGTTTTTCACCACCGGCTCCAGTTGAGCATATTCCTGAGACAGACTGCGAAACTTGTTCTGATCAGCCATGGTTGAAGGCTCAGCCAGCAGACCGCTGATTTCCTCATGTCGTTCAAGCAATGATTCGAGTTTTTGGCGGATGGAATCTTTCAATGCTTAATCCTTGATGTTAAATAATCGCCGAGCCGCGGCGATGAGCTCGGGGTTGTCTTCAAATCCTGACTGGCGTAATTGTCGGCTCGGCTCATGCAGTAGTTTGTTGGTCAGACTGCGCGACAATTCACTGAGCACCTGTTCTGGCGCAAGCCCTTGTTCAAGCTGTTTCTGTGCTTTGCTGAGCAGTTCGATGCTTTGCTGCTGAGCACTCTCACGGATAGCGCGAATAACAGGCACAGCATCCTGAGTACGCATCCAGGCCAGGAAATGATCGACTTGGTTATCGATGATTTCTTCAGCCTGTTTGGCGGCATCGCGTCTGGATTGCAGGTTTTCTTCGATGATGTCGTGCAAATCGTCAACACAGTACAAATAGATATCTTCGAGTTGGCTGACTTCAGGTTCAATATCTCGAGGAACCGCAATATCCACCATAAAGATGGGCCGCCGCTTGCGTTGTTTCAGGGCACGTTCCACCATGCCTTTACCTAATACGGGTAACTGGCTGGCGGTAGAGCTGACCACGATGTCGGCCTCGGCAAGATGAGCAGGCATTTCACCAAGGCTGATTGCATAACCATTAACCTGCATCGCCAGTGCATGGGCGCGTTCCAGTGTACGATTGGCGATGATGATGCGTTTGATACCGTTGTCAAACAAGTGACGGGCAACCAGCTCGATGGTTTCACCGGCACCGATAAGCAGTGCGGTGGACTGTGCCAGATTGCTGAAAATTTGTTTGGCCAGACTGACGGCGGCGAAGGCGACCGACACCGGACTGTTACCAATCGCCGTGTCAGTGCGTACCTGCTTGGCGACAGCAAAGGCATGTTGAAACAATCTGCCCAGTGATTTACCCACCGCCTGATTGTTGAATGCAGCACTGTAAGCAGTTTTTAACTGGCCGAGAATTTGTGGTTCGCCCAATACAAGAGAGTCCAGACCTGATGCGACTCGGAACAAGTGGCGAATGGCGTCGGCCTGTTGGTATTGGTAAAGATACTGCTGTGTGTCTTTTTCAGATTGCTGATGGTAGTCATGCAACCAAGACAGGACGGGGTTGTCATACTCCTCGTCGATGTGGCAGTAAATTTCAGTTCGGTTGCAGGTGGATATGATGACCGCTTCAACAACGGCCTCATGCTGCATCAGTGACTGCAATGCTGCAGAAAGACTGCTGGCATCAAAGGCAAATCGTTCGCGAACCGCAACGGGCGCCGTATTATGATTGATACCGTAAGTGACAAGATGCATAGAGGTGATAAGTCATCATTAAATACTGGTAAACTCTGAAACCGTGGTTTCGGGGCAAGCCGGCGCAGCCTTGTATAAATTAAATAGTAGGGCATTCTATCAAAATCAATCGCTCAGGTCGTTTTAATATGGATTTACTTCAACAGGTGTGGAAAGGCGCAAAATATTTTGCAAGACGAAGAGGATGGCTAATCTTGCCTTTCTTTCTGATCGCCTGTACCAGCGCTCCGGCACAACAAATCAGCAAAACTCATAACGGTGATACCGATACCAGTCAGCTCATCACTGGTGTTAGCGAAGATACAGCGCCAGAACCATTACCGCTGACGCCAGAACTTGTTTACTACATATTGACTGCTGAAATCGCCGGGCAACGTGGCGAACTCGGCATTGCCATCGATCTTTATCAGCGTGCAGCAGAATTGGCTGATTCACCCGGTCTGGCAAGTCGCGCAGCTCAGGTGGCCACCTATTCCCGCGATCAGGAGCTGATCTATCAGTCTTTGGAGCGCTGGGCTGAAGTTTCTCCTGATGATGCCAATGTCTACATGATGCGAGTGCCGTTTTTGCTGATGCAACGTGATTTTGCAGGCGTGGTACAGACAGTCAACCGGGCACTCGAACTGGCTCCGGAAGAAGCAGAAAATTATCTCAATAATCTCACTGGCAACCTCAGCGAACTGGGTGATCCGGATCAGGCGCTTTTGATGATGCGTCAACTGGACAGTTATCAAGCAGGCATGAATGAAGCGCGTTTTGCCTATGCGCGACTGGCTACATTTTTCCGTCAATATCATATTGCTGAACCCGAAATTGATGCATTGCTGAAGCAGGATATCCCGGCACTCCAGCGTGAAGAACTATTGATTCTCAAGGCCGAAGTACTGCAAAGAACCGATCGTAGTGCCAAGGCAATCAAACTAATTGCAGATGCTGCTAAAAAGCCAGATGCGAGCAGTGACTTACGCTTCATCTACGGCAAACTTCTGGGTGAAAATGGCTATAGTGCAGAGGCACAGGAAGTGTTTGAGGATTTGTATCAGGAAAACCCGGAAAATCCGGACACTTTGTTTGCGCTGGGATTGCTGGCACTTGAACAACAGGATGGCGAACTGGCCAAAGTCTATTTCAGTGACTTGCTGAAGATGGGGGACAACGGGCGCCAGGCTGCTTATTTCATGGGGCTTGCTGAGGAGTTGAACGAGAACATTGATGCAGCGCTGGTCTGGTTTGCCTCCGTGCCCTCGCAAAGTCCACGATTTGAAGCAGCCCAAACCCGATATATCACTATGCTGGCCGAACGCGGTGAGATTGATAAAGCACGTCAGCACATCAATTACCTGCGTATGGACAACCCCGATCAGGCACTACAGTTCTATTTGTTTGAAGCAGCCTTTCTTAGAGACAACGATCGGCCTCAGGCTGCGTTTGATCTCTACGGTGAGGCATTGGAAAAATATCCAGGCAATTTTGAGCTGCTGTACAGTCGGGCGCTGGTCGCCGAATCATTGAACCGACTCAGTGTGGTTGAAGAGGATTTGCTGAGCATCCTTGAGCGAGATCCGGACAATGCGCAAGCACTTAATGCGCTGGGTTATACACTGACTGATCGAACAGACCGGCACGAAGAGGCTTATGCCTACATCACGCGTGCGCTGGAACTCAAACCGAATGATCCCTATTACCTGGATAGCCTTGGCTGGGTTTACTACCGTATGGGGGATTTGAACAATGCCGAGAAGTATCTGAGACAGGCCATTGAGATTCAGGATGATATTGAATTTATCGTCCACCTGGGGGAAGTTCTCTGGCAACAAGGCCAACGCGAAGAAGCGCGTCAAATGTGGGACAGGGCGCGGCAGATGGATGCTGACAACAAACTGTTACAAGATACGCTGCGTCGGTTTCGTCAATGAGAAAAATCTGGCTGATTATCATGCTGTCGATGACCACAGCATGTGCTCAACTTCAAGTGTGGACTGGGCAAACACCGAAAACGGCGCCTGAGCTGCAATGGGAAGCCCGATATCTGGAACTGCAACAGCTCAACAACTGGGCATTTCGTGGCAGAACCATCATCACGCAGGGACGGGAAGGCTGGAACGCCGGGGTGTACTGGCGTGAGCAAACACCAGATTTCAGCATTCGTTTGAGTGGCCCTTTTGCGCAAGGTGGCATGTTGCTGGAAGGTCGAGAAGAACGTGTCACGATGACCTTGAACAGCGGCGAACAGTTGTCAGCTGAAACCCCCGAAGCCTTGCTGGCTGAGGCGCTTGGCTGGCTGTTACCGGTGAGTGCATTGCGAGACTGGGTCAGAGGCATGCCCTATGCGGCCATGAATGTTGATGATATGCAGCTGGACAATCAAGGCCGAATCACACTGTTGCATCAGGCGGGGTGGGAAGTGAGCTATGAGGAATACATGCCGTTTTCAGGTCAGCAGGTGCCTGCAAAAGTCTTTATCAAACATCCCGACCTCAGTGTTCGCTTATTGATGAATCGCTGGGACAGTCTCTAATGGAGACATGGTGGCCCGCACCGGCCAAACTGAACTTGTTTTTGCACATCACCGGGCGGCGGACAGATGGCTATCATGAACTGCAGACACTGTTTCAGTTTCTTGATTACGGTGACAGCTTGAAATTTGAATGTCGAGAGGATGCAGAAATCAGGCTGATGGACTCGCTTAATAATGTCGAACTGCAAAACAATCTGATTTTTCGTGCTGCCCGGTTGCTGCAAACGACCTGTAATATTCGCTCAGGTGTCGATATTTATCTGAAAAAACGCTTGCCCATGGGCGGCGGTTTGGGCGGCGGCAGTTCCGATGCCGCAACCACTCTTGTGGTGTTGAATAGCCTCTGGCAGTGCGGTTTGAGCAAACAGCAATTGGCAACACTCGGACTACAACTTGGCGCAGATGTGCCCGTTTTTATTGGTGGACACGCAGCATGGGCAGAAGGGGTCGGCGAAAAGCTAACCGAGGCTTCACCGCCAGAACCATGGTATCTCGTGGTAAAACCTGACTGTCATGTGTCTACAGCAGAAATTTTTTCATCGGGAGAATTGACACGCGACTGTGAAGCCATCACAATATCGCGCTTCCTCTCGGGGGAAGGCAGAAATGTTTGTGAACCAGTGGTCTGCAAGCGTCATCCGGAAGTTGCACAGGTACTTGATTGGCTCTCTCAACATGGGCCTGCAAGGATGACGGGAACAGGAGCCTGTGTTTTTGTGTCATTTGACTCACAAGCGCAAGCACAACTTGTCGCTGACACTCTGCCCGATGACTGGCAAGGTTTTGTCGCCAAAGGCTGCAATGTTTCGCCACTCAATGCGTCAGTGATGAAATTGACTGAATCAGCAATCTCATGACTGGATGATGATAGAATGAGTAATACAGTTGGGGTATCGCCAAGCGGTAAGGCAACGGGTTTTGATCCCGTCATTCCCAGGTTCGAATCCTGGTACCCCAGCCACTCTCTTTTATTTTGAATTACTACGCTCGGCACCCCAACGTGACTCAAAACCGAATTCTCCAGTTACAGCAACGTAATGCCGACAGCAGCATGATGGTCTTCACCGGCAATGCTAACCGCGAGCTGTCGAAAAACATTGCTAACTTCCTCAATGTCTCCCTCGGTAAAGCCACCGTTGAAAAATTCAGCGACGGCGAAATCATGGTCGAGATTCTGGATAACGTTCGCGGCAAGGACGTGTTTGTTGTACAACCGACCTGCATGCCAACCAACGACAACCTGATGGAACTGATGGTGATGACCGACGCTATTCGTCGCGCATCCGCCAAGAGAATCACACTGGTTGTGCCGTATTTTGGCTATTCACGGCAGGACCGCCGTCCTCGTTCAGCCCGTGTAGCGATTACAGCCAAAGTAGTTGCCAACATGCTGACAGGTGTGGGTGCAGATCGAGTACTGACCGTTGATCTGCACGCTGATCAGATTCAGGGCTTTTTTGATTGCCCCGTAGATAATGTTTATGCATCGCCAGTGTTGCTGGGCGATATCTGGAAACACAAATATCAGGATTTGGTGGTTGTATCGCCTGACGTTGGCGGTGTAGTCCGTGCTCGCGCCCTGGCCAAGCATCTTGATGTTGAGCTGGCTATCATCGACAAGCGTCGCCCTCGTGCCAATGTCGCCAAAGTGATGAACATCATCGGTGATGTTGAAGGCAGAGTCTGTGTGCTGGTTGACGATATGGTGGATACTGCCGGCACATTATGTGCAGCGGCAGAAGCTTTAAAACAACATGGGGCAGTGAAAGTGGTTGCCTACTGTACACACCCGGTGCTCTCTGGTTCTGCGGTTGATAATATCAATAGTTCAGTGCTGGATGAACTGGTAGTGACAGACACTATCCCGTTGCAGCCACATGCGGCTGCCTGTGAAAAAATTCGTCCGCTCAGTATTGCTGAAATGCTGGCGGAAGCAATGTATAGAATTAGCAACGAAGAGTCCGTCAGTTCGTTGTATATGGATTGATCAGTCGAGGCTGATCATGCAGTGCCTTCTCTGGTCGCGGTGAAGGCTTTGGCCGCCAACAGGCGGCATTTTTGATGAATTGATATTCA
The DNA here is from genome assembly GCF_000349205.1 of Methylophaga lonarensis MPL. GTDB lineage: Bacteria > Pseudomonadota > Gammaproteobacteria > Nitrosococcales > Methylophagaceae > Methylophaga > Methylophaga lonarensis. The sequence goes on from NZ_APHR01000071.1 coordinate 23,953, forward strand.
TCATATCTTTGGAGTAGAAGATGGAAAATTTATTTGAAGTACATGCGCAAGCACGTACAGATGAAGGGAAAGGTGCGAGCCGCCGCCTTCGTCGTACGGGTAAAGTGCCCGCGGTTGTCTATGGTGCGGACAAAGCACCAGAGTCAGTTTCTCTGGATCACAACCAGTTTATTCGTCACCTGGCCGAAGAAGCGTTTTATGCGCACATTCTGACGCTGGTTATTGATGGCAAAAAATCTCAGGTTGTACTGAAAGATCTGCAACGTCACCCTGCTAACGATAACAAAATCGTGCACGCTGACTTTTTGCGTGTTGATGCCAAGCATGCCATGACCATGACGGTACCACTGCACTTCATCGGTGAAGAGAAAGCTCCGGGTGTTAAAGCGGGTGGACTGGTTTCTCACGTCATGACTGAGGTTGAAATCAGCTGTTTGCCTAAAGATCTGCCAGAGTTCATCGAAGCGGATGTGTCAAAACTGGGTATGGATGAAACCTTGCACCTGACTGACCTGAAACTGCCTAAAGGCGTTTCACTGACTGCATTGAGTCATGGTCAGGAAGAGCACCTGGAAGAGGGTGAGCGTTCGGTTTATGACCAACCGGTTGCCAGCATTCACAAACCACGTGCAGCGGCTGCTGATGACGCTGACGTTGAAGCTGACGAAGAAGCGACTGAAGAATAAAGCAGTTGCAGGGAGCCGGAAGTGGCAAACTGGATTATCGCCGGTCTTGGCAACCCCGGCTCCCAATATGAAAACACCCGACACAATGTCGGTTTCTGGTGGCTGGACCAACTGGCGCATGACAACGGCTTAAGCTTCAAAACTGACAGCCGTTTTCATGGCCAGCTGGCCCAGCTCACTACGACACAGCACAAAATCTGGTTGATCAAACCGCTGACCTTCATGAATCGAAGTGGCAGCGCCGTCGCCGCCCTGGCAAATTTTTACAAAATTCCTGCTGAAAACATTGTTGTGGTTCATGATGAACTGGACTTGCCAGCCGGCGCTGCTCGACTTAAAAAAGCAGGCGGTCATGGAGGGCATAACGGGCTGCGTGACATTATGCTTCACTGCGGTAGCAAAGATTTCCTGCGGTGTCGCTTGGGCATTGATCACCCGGGTAATAGCAAGCAGGTTGCGGATTATGTTTTGAGCAAACCCTCAGTAGATGACCGGCAGGCCATTATGACGGCGATAGACAACAGCATCAGGGTTTTACCGGATTTGCTGGACGGTAACCTGGACAAGGCCATGAATTGGCTGCATTCACAATAGACGATTAAAAGCTGACGGCCTTATCACTGTCAGATAAAAACTTGCGCTGTTACTGTGGCAGACAATGATCGCCTAAACAGCCATTACTCTTTAGCCCAGAGGAATTAGCATGGGATTCAAATGCGGTATTGTAGGACTGCCTAATGTAGGCAAATCAACTTTATTCAACGCGCTGACGCAGGCGGGAATCGAGGCGCAAAACTATCCTTTTTGCACCATTGAACCCAATGTCGGTATTGTGCCGGTGCCTGATCCGCGACTTGATAAACTGGCTGAGATTGTCAATCCGCAGCGAGTGTTGCCAACCACGATGGAGTTCGTCGATATTGCGGGATTGGTGGCTGGTGCTTCCAAGGGCGAAGGCCTGGGTAATAAATTCCTCGCCAATATTCGTGAGACCGATGCGATTGCCCATGTGGTGCGTTGTTTTGAAGATGAAAATGTCGTTCATGTTGCCGGTAAAGTGTCACCACTTGATGATATTGAGGTGATTAACACTGAATTGGCACTGGCGGATCTTGAGTCTGTGGAAAAGGCAATCACCAAGACGACGCGTGATGCCAAAGGTGGAGACAAGACGGCCAAGGCCCGGCTGGAGTTATTGGAACAGATGAAAACCCATCTGGATCAAGGCTTACCGGTCAGATCGATGGCACTCGACAATGATCAGATGACTCTGATGGCGGGGCTGCATTTATTGACTGTCAAACCTACTATGTACATTGCTAATGTCGCTGAAGATGGCTTTGAAAATAATCCGGCACTGGATGCGGTAATCGAATTTGCCGCCAAGGATAATGCCACTGTCGTAGCCATTTGTGCCGCCATCGAATCAGAAATTGCCGATTTGGCCGATGAGGACAAGGCTGAGTTTTTGCAAGAACTTGGCTTGGAAGAACCGGGTCTGAATCGTGTGATCCGCAGTGGTTACCAGTTATTGGGTCTTCATACCTACTTCACTGCGGGTGTCAAAGAAGTACGAGCCTGGACTGTTCGCATCGGTGCAACCGCGCCAGAAGGTGCCGGTGTTATCCACACGGATTTCCAAAAGGGTTTCATTCGCGCCGAAGTTATCAGCTACGATGATTTTGTTCAGTTCAATGGCGAGCAGGGTGCCAAGGATGCCGGTAAATGGCGGCTCGAAGGCAAAGAGTACATCATCAAGGATGGTGACGTGATGCACTTCCGCTTTAACGTATAAACCGCTGCGCCATTCTGGCTGCGGCGACACAGGAGAATCCATGATATTCAGATCGTTCGCCGCAGCATTATTGTTTATTTCCACTGCCAGTCATGCCGCCAGTGAGATGGATCGCTGCATGATGGATCGTATCGTCACCGCAGAAGATACACTTACTGTTGGCGACATTCGCCGATTGTGCGCCTTGTACACAGCACCGGAAGTTGCCGCTGATCAGCAGTATGAGCAGATGGTCGAAACCGATGTCATTGCCGAGCAGGACTCTGCACTGGGTCGTCGCTTGATGCTGGAAAAAGCCGAGTCCCGTAATCCTTTTGTATTGTTACCACACCGGCCAAACTACATTATTCTCAGTAATAACATGGCTTCCGCCAATGAGCGGCCATTTGAACTTGCCGATCCGGGACGTGATTACAACTTTCAGCCCTGGGAAACCAAGTTTCAAATCAGTCTGAAGCTACCGGTGGCCCGTGGCTTGTTTGATGACCGCGCCGATCTCTACTTTGCCTACACTAACCGGTCATTCTGGCAAATGTTCAATAAAAGCGGTTCATCACCGTTTCGTGATTCGAATCACGAGCCAGAGGCATGGTTATCTTTCGCGACCGATAATGAGGTGTTTGGTTTTCGTAATTCAATGATTAACACCGGTATCAATCATCATTCCAACGGTCAAAGCGGGCCGTTATCACGCAGTTGGAATCGACTGTTTGCTGAGTTTGTGTTTGAGCGCGATAACCTGTATCTGTCACTGAAACCCTGGTGGAGAATCCCTGAGCGTAGCCGTGATGATGATAATCCTGATATCGAACGATATATGGGTAATTTTGAGCTGGGTGCGCTCTACAAAATGGGCGATCACAGTCTGGATCTGATGCTCAGAAATAACCTGAGAAGCAATAATAAAGGCGCGGTGCAACTGGGCTGGAGTTTCCCATTATTCAGAAATTTCCGTGGTTATGTGCAGTGGTTTAATGGTTACGGTGAAAGCCTGATTGACTATGACCATCGCACCAATAGTCTTGGTATCGGTATTCAGTTCAGCGACTGGTTATAAACAAATGGCTAATTTGTTGATATTTCGTGCCCGGCATCGTAAAATGCACGGCTTCGTGGCTATGTAGCTCAGTTGGTTAGAGCACATCACTCATAATGATGGGGTCGGTGGTTCGAATCCACCCATAGCCACCACCTCTATATTTACCAACGCCTGTTGGTACTCCAAACCTCGCATCAAGCGGGGTTTTTTGTTTCTGCTATCCTCACAGTTTACCAACCGTGGATATACTGCTGGCGTTATGACCAGAAATCTCCCGCCCATCATCGACTTGGAGGATGGCGATGCATGATTGGTTACCAAGCTTGCTAGTCTGGGTTGTGGCGGTCTCTGCCTATGATGATCCGGCACAGCTTCCAGAGATTATTCCGATCAGTCAGCAACAGTTGATAGATACACTGTGCCATGGTGAAAACTGTCCGGCAGTGGCCTACTACGATCCAGGATCTCAGACGATTTTTCATGATCAAAGACTTGATTTTGATGAGGATCTCAATGCACGCAGTTTCCTTGTCCATGAGCTGGTTCATTATCTGCAGGATAAGCAGGGCTTGATCGATATCAGCAGCATGAGCTGTGAGCAGCGAATGTTGCTCGAGCGAGAGGCTTATTTGGTGCAGGGCAAGTTTTTACATCAGCATGGTTTGCCAGCACGTCAGATTACATTGGCCTTATCGATACTGGAGCAGGTGTGTGATGACTAGTTATCAAGGTCCGAAGACGCCGGATAGCGCTGCTCAGCTGCGATAAGCTATGCTGTATTTTTGTATTAGATAGTGAAGCGGAAAAGATAATGTGGCCATCCAGTTTTGACTTCAGTGTATTTAGCACCAGTTTGCTCACCAGCAGTCTGATTTTGCTGATCGCACTTTTGGTGTTACGCGCACTGGTCGCCAGACTGTTGAGACAGAAAATTTCCAGTATCGAGTTGCGTCGGCGTTGGCTGGTGCAGTCCAACAATGCTTTTGTATTGTTGTTGCTACTTGGTCTGGTATTTATCTGGGGTGAGGAGCTGCGAACGCTGGCATTGTCAGTGGTGGCAATTGCGGTGGCATTTGTGGTGGCCACCAAGGAATTGATTCTCTGTGTGATGGGCTCGATTCTGAAAACGGGCGCACGCTCTTTCAAAGTAGGTGACAGAATCCAGATCAAGGATTTTCGTGGTGATGTCATTGATCAGAATTTGCTGGCGACAACCATTCTGGAGGTTGGGCCGGGCAAACTGACACATCAGCGCACCGGACGCATGACAGTGATTCCGAACTCGTTATTTGTTGCTGAACCCGTTATCAACGAGAGTTTTACCAGTGACTATATTCTGCATGTATTCACTGTGCCCTACCCGCGGGAAGCCGATTGGCCGCAAGCACAAAAGGCACTGTTACAGTCAGCCATGCGTCACACCGCACCCTATCTTGATGAAGTTCGAAATTACATGCAGCGTATCAGTCTCAGCCGTGGGCTTGACGTGCCTTCTGTTGAGCCGCGAGTCACCATTCAGGTCCCCGATGCTGAACAGATACATCTGGTGGTGCGTATTCCGACCAAAACTCAGCAACGTAACCAGATTGAGCAAGCCATTCTGTCAGATGTGTTAATCGGCGAGCAGGCTTTGCAAGATGATACGACAGCCAACAACTGACAGTTATTTTTAGCAGGAGTAGTGTGTGAGCGAGACGCAGCAGGCAGAAGTCAAAACCTCAAAAATTAGAACTTTGCTACGAGAGTCCGATATTCCCTTGGTGGTTTATCTGGTTGTATTCACGGCGATGGCCGTGGTCTGGAGTTTGAATACGCTGATGCCGGATCTGGCATTGAATCTGTTTTCCGAGTTATTGGGCGCTGCATTCACACTGTTTATTATCGATGTGCTGCTGGTACGTTCAAAAACAAAACGCTGGCGAACAGTCAGTGAACACATTGATTATCTGATTGCCCGCGATATCAACCGACTGCGTGATGGTTTGTCTTTCCGCGCGTTTAACTTTAACCCTGAGCTTGATGCCCAGCTTCATGCGGATGAGCAACACAAGCAGGTGAGAGCGCAGCGCGCTGATTTGTTGAATGAGATCGAGGGGCTGAGCGTCGAGGCTATCACTGCACGATTAAACCCGACAGTTTTGTTCACCGATAGCAGTTTTGACTACTTCAATGATAAGGCCGTTGATATCTGGAATTTGCTGAATATGAAGTATTCGGAATTTTTATCACCGGAACTGGTGGCATGTCTGATCGAATTGCACACCAACCTGAGAGATTTGTGTGGTCATATTCGCCAGTACTCTAAAGCTGATCGACATACCGAAGACAGTGATTATTACCATGCGATTGGTATTCGCGGTGCAGCACACACCTTGAAAAAATGTGTTTCACAAGTCAATCAGCTTAAACAGGCCGGCTATTCAGTTCATGCGAGAACGACTTAGGGCTGGTTGATCGTCAAATCCGGCCAGATGACAGACACAAAAAAGCCCCGGTTAAGGGGCTTTTTGGTCTCTGCGGCAGTGTAGTTTTACAGTGCGCGGATATTTTCGGCTTGTGGGCCTTTTTGACCTTGGGTGACTGTGAACTCAACGCGCTGGCCTTCAGTCAGTGACTTGAAGCCATCACCGGTGATTTGTCTGAAGTGAGCAAATACATCCGGGCCATTTTCTTGTTCAATAAAGCCAAAACCTTTTGCATCGTTGAACCACTTAACTGTACCTGTTGTAGACATGATAAATCCTGTTTTCTAAAAAATTGAGCCTCGAAGAGGCGGGTATCGCTGGAAATGTACTTTTGTTTATAAAAATCAGGACGAGCTACAGTTGGTAATCAAGCGCAAAACATCAAAATGCTATAAATAAAAAATCTGATTTCAAGCTGTTGTCACTGTATAGGGCATACAAATTAAAGTCAATAAATAATTGATTTTTTTGCAAAAATGCAATGGCGATGAGTGTGTGTCGGATAATGTCCATTCGATAATGCGGATGAACTGATGGGCGGAATCGCATGTCAATGGTGAGATACTGAGTCATGCGTGTTCCTAAAATAGGCGAATAGTCATGAATAGCGCAGTAAACAAACGCTTCGAGATGATGGTTTGGCTGATCCTGCTGATGGCCTTGTCTGGCATAAAACCCCTGCAAGCGGCTGACAAGGTCTGGGTAGCCACCATTCATGGCGCTGTCAGCCCGGCATCGGCAGATTATTTTGTTCGAACTTTGCAGCGGGCAGAAAACGAACAGATTAGTCTGCTGGTTCTCAAGCTGGATACTCCCGGCGGACTGGATGCTTCCATGCGTCAGATCATTAAGGCCATTCTGGCTTCAAAAGTCCCGGTCGCAACTTATGTCGCTCCCTCGGGTTCACGTGCAGCCAGTGCCGGCACCTACATCCTATATGCCAGTCATATCGCTGCAATGGCGCCAGCTACCAATGTGGGCTCTTCTACCCCTGTGACCATGCGACCGGCTGGTATGCCGCAACAGCAAGAGGATGAAGAGCAATCCAGCCAGCAATCTTCCATGGAGAAAAAACTGATCAACGATGCCGTAGCCTACATTCGAGGGCTGGCGGAGTTACGCGGGCGAAATGCTGATTGGGCTGAGGAAACGGTGCGTGAAGCCGTCAGCCTCAGTGCTACGGATGCACTTGAGCAGGGAGTGACGGATTTCATTGCGACCGACCTCAACAATCTGCTCGAGCAACTGGATGGACATACGGTGACACTCGACGCTGGTGTTGTCTTGCAACTGGCGAACACGGAAGTCACCGAAATTGAAACCGGCTGGCGTTATGATTTGTTGAGYTGTA
>NZ_APHR01000072.1 GCF_000349205.1 Methylophaga lonarensis MPL
TCAGATCCCTATGACGAACAACCTGAAAGACAGCAATTTGCAGCCAAAAGACCCGATTGGGCCAGAGATAAACCTGGCTGCTCCATGTTGTCTTGCAGTTCATGATTCACAATGCAGGAGCAATAAAATGACGAAGCCTTTCAATATGCTGGCACTATCGTGTGCGCTGATTTTCAGTACAGCGGTTGCACGTGCCGATGTTCAATTGGATGTGGAAACCATCGCCTCTGGTTTGGGAATTCCCTGGGGTCTTGAAGTGTTACCCGACAATTCCTTGTTGATTACCCAGCGTGGTGGCGAAATCGTCCGGCTTGATTTGAATTCAGGCAATCAATACCCGGTCGAGGGCGGACCTGAAGTGCGTGCCAGAGGTCAGGGCGGACTGCTGGATGTCACCTTGTCACCTGATCATGCCGAAACAGGCTGGATCTATTTCACCTATTCAAAACCTGTAGATGGTCAGGGTGCGACCACACTGGCGCGCGCCAAGCTGGATAGCAACACACTCACCGATTGGCAGGATCTAGTGGTGACACAATCTCGTACCGGCAGTGATCAACACTATGGCAGCCGAATCAGTTTTGATAATGACGGCCATGTATTCTTCTCAATCGGAGATCGTGGCGAGCGATACGAAGCGCAAGACACCAGCAACCATATTGGCACCATTCTGCGCGTTCGTCTTGATGGCTCTGTTCCTGAAGATAACCCTTTTGTAGGACGTGATGATGCCTTGCCAGAAATATGGAGCTATGGACACCGTAACCCACAGGGCGTCTTTTTCAATCAGGAAACCGGCTTATTGTGGTCAATTGAACACGGACCCCGTGGTGGCGATGAGATTAACCTTATCGAACCCGGGCTGAACTATGGCTGGCCGGTGATCACTTATGGCAAGGAATACTACGCCCCCATTGCCATTGGTGAAGGCACCGAAAAAGAAGGCATGGAACAACCCGTCAAGGAGTTTACCCCCTCTACAGCCCCTGGAGCGTTAATACAGTATCAAGGTACTGCGTTCAGCGAATGGCAGGGTGATTTGTTGTCAGCAGCCATGGCTCTTCAACATCTGAACCGGGTTGTGTTGAATGACAACAATGAGGCTGTTGAAGAACACCGCTACCTTAATGATTTGGGTAAGCGCATGCGTAGCCTGGTCGAGAGCCCTGAAGGCTGGTTGTATATCGGCACCGACAGTGGAGAGATTCTCCGCGTTCGTCCAGCTCAATAGCAGCACGCTATTTCAGCCCTCTTCCGCTGGGAGAGGGCTGTCATTCTTCATAACTGACCTTGGCGATGTAATAGACGCACATGCCTTCAGGGACTTTAACCCTGACCTCATCATCGACCTGCTTGCCCAATAAGCCTCGTGCCAGTGGCGAATCAACGCTGATATTTCCTTTGGCATGATCGATTTCGTCAGGCCCGACGATTCGATAACTAACCTGTGACCCATCTTGTAACTCCAGTGTGACCCGCGCCGCAAAAAATATCCGATTGGCATCATCCGGCTTGCGGTCCACGACTTGAAGATCTGGCAAACGTTTTTGCAAATAACGAATGCGTCGGTCCAGCTCACGTAATTCTTTTTTTCGGTAAATGTATTCCGCGTTTTCTGATCGATCACCTTCTGCGGCCGCAGCAGCAAGGGCTTTGACAACCTCCCGCCGACGTAACCAGCGTTCACTCAATTCCTGATTCAACAGAAACATACCCTGCTGGGTGATATAGGTCGATGACATGGTGACAGTACGGTTTAGAATGTCTCCGGCAAATCGCCGGAAATTTTATTGATATCGAGCAACAGACAGTCCACGCCATCCTTAGCGGTAAAGATACCTGCCAATACTTTGTCTATCAGCGAAATTTGCGCCAAGGCGGCTTGATTTCCTGGGTGAAATTGATTGCTCTCAAAACTCAATACGTCATTAACATCGTCAATCAGCAGTGCACAGCGTGGCGTACTTCCGTCATCAGATAGATACAGCAACACCTGTCTGAGTCCGGATTCAAGATGTTCAATTGCCTGTCGGCACAAACGTCTCATGTTTTCAACCGCCGGTCTGGTATCAGCCAGGATAATTCGCTCAGCACTCTCCGTCTGCTTGTCCTGCAGCAGAGTTATCACAGTATCGCGTGACTCATTTAAGCTGCGGCCACATTCCAACATTTCAGTGAGCAAACCAGCGAGTAATTCATCCCGTTTTCTGGAGCGTTGCCACCATTGCGCCAAGACCTGCACATCAACCCCGTCGCTGTCATCGAGTATGCTGGCTGCTTGATGCAAATGGTGCTCAAGTTGCTGCACCACGTGCCAGCTGGCACTTTCAGTTTGCTTGAGAAAATTGATTAACTCTAATCGAGCGTCATAGCCAGAACGGATATTGAGTCTGTGAGCAAAATCAATCACCGGTACAACCGCACCTTGGTAGCGGGTAACGCCCAGAAAGCCACGCTGTTCAACTGGCAGGCGTTGAATGGCGGATATATCCTGGCCCAGCATCAATACTTGCTCGACGTCTAGGCCGAACATCATGTCCTCCACAAAGAAAGTGAACAGCTGTTGCTGAACCACAACTTCATTGTTGGTTTTATGATTTAGCCTTGAAAAGGATTGCGACATCTGGACAGGGCTCCTCAAATCACGCAGGTTAACGGCAATTAGCGCGATAAGTTGAATATTAACAGGAACAAAGCCGTGTTCAATCAGCTTCTCAACTGTTGCTGGAGTTTTTCTTCATCAATCTGTGCAGACAAATAACCTGCCAGCAAACGCATGTCTGTTTCAGCATTGTCGAGGCAACTGGTGCCGCCCGGTGAGGGTGTCATGTTGAAGATAATGCCTGTTCCGGGATTAATTTTTGCCTCGCCCAGCATCAGCTTGGCTTGTTTTTTATCAATAAGTTGTGGTCTGACACCACCAAAACCTTTGGCAAACTCCACCTCTTCAAGCTGCAGCGAGGGCACGATCTTTCTGGCATCTTTAAGAAAAAGACGACGACGCAGACCGGGGATCTCAAACAAAAAGTTTTTCAAAATATAGTTGCGAATGTCCCGGACTTTGAATAAGTCCCAGAACACTTTTAAGACTTGTCTGTCCAGTCGCAAGACTCTGAGAAAATCAAAAAAAGTCCTGCTGTTATAACGCTCGAGTAGCGGAAGTAACAGCGCGGTTGGACCGAAGCGCGTCTTGCCAGGCACCAACACATCAGGGTCACCATGAACCGCGGCAAACGGGAGCTTATCGTTCTGAACGGTATACACCTTGCCATTGAGTTTTTGTGGCGTGAAATAGAAACTTCCCGCAACCGGCAGACAGGAAAATTCCAGACCGTAGCCCATTTTTTGAGCCAGCAACAGACTATGTCCGCCTGCGGATACCACGACTGATTTGGCTTTGATAACCTTGTCTTGAGTGATAATGCTGAAGATCCCATCCTGTTCGACGATATCTTCCACTTGAGCACTGAAATGCATATTAATGTGTTTCTCTGAGTGCTTTTTCGCCTCTCTGAGAAAGGCACTCGCCAGTGCTTGATAGTCAACAGCGCTATACTCATCAAGCACTGCCAACGCGACACAAGGTTCTGGTCGCAGCTCACCGTTGATCATCACGACATTGGGTTCAACTTCGGCGATTTGCGCTTTTTCCAGCAACTGCATACCAGTAAAAACTTCACGAAAGAGCTCGAAACGCTGCCTTAATTGCTGGCATTCCAGTTCGCCAACACCAATCACCATTTTCGGAAACTTGAAAATGATCTGATCCCGATCCTGTTGCAAGCAGGCAAAGTTGACCAACATTTGCGCTGCGGCTTTAACTTTGCTGGCTTTTTCTAATGTGTAATTAGTTTCGATATCACCGCAGTGAATGGTCTGGCTGTTGTTGCGACCATGAGAATTTACTTTTGCGACCGCATCATATTTTTCGACCAATGCAATATCGCTGATGTCTGTGTACTCGGCGAGCATGTACAGCAATGCGCTTCCGCAAACCCCGCCGCCGATAACGGCAACCTGATGAACTTGTTCTGTCATGAAAAACCCCGGAGAAATGTGCGGCGATTCTACCAAATCAACACAGATTTCGCCGGGAATGATTGCAATAATTTATTCTTGAGAGACAGGTCCGAAGCGCTGCTAGCGCTTCGGCTTATTGGTTTGCGAGAAAGACGGGATGTTCGACAGGATATCCTGTAGTTGTTCTTCTTTACTGAGGATTCTTGCCTGCCTGACCTGCTCTGCTTGCTGGCGAAGTTCACGCACCTCTTCAAGCATTTGCTGAAGCTCTTCATCCTCAGGCAAAGCTGAACCCGCTTGTTCTGAAGCTGCTTGCGCAAGTCCCTTTCCTTGCTCTGCACGCAATTTCGAGAACTTACGTTCAAGTTCAGCCGCCTCATCCAGCAACTCATTCAATTCATCATTATCCGGCAATTCAGCTTGCTGATTTGCAGCTTTGACCGCCTCATCAAGCTTGGCTGCTTCGGCTGCTTCGGTTGCTTCGGCTGCTTCGGCTGCTTCGGCTGCTTCGGCTGCTTCGGCTGCTTCGGCTGCTTCGGCTGCTTCGGCTGCTTCGCTGA
>NZ_APHR01000073.1 GCF_000349205.1 Methylophaga lonarensis MPL
CTGGCCGCTCATGACCCGATCAATAGAGTCCCGTGTCAATGCCAGATCATCCGGGTGCATATAGTCGGTGATCGGCGTGCCAATCAGCTCTTTGGCTTGATAACCAAGCAATGACTCACAGGCATCACTGACAAAAACAATCTGGTTGTCGCGATCAACCACAAACACCGTATCCAGCATCAGATGGATGAGTTTGGGATACAGCGATTTCAAATCAACGGACATAGCTCAGGGGTATCAGGTTTGATATGCCGATTATAGTCTGATCGTCAGCGGAACCGTTAAAGCCAGGCTTATTCACTAAAGATGCCTGTCATTGAGGGCGTAGCCGAGGAATCTCATACTTTCCTTTGAAATGCCTCCGTGGAAAGTATTTTGAGTCTTTTGTTGAGCTTCATGCCTCAACCCAACCTATTGGCTAGGTTTATTTAAGCATTGAACGGATATTGGATAAATGAGCCTTGCCGCGTTCCTTACGCTCCTCCGGATCCACCTGTGTTTTTTCGTTCATCCAGATAAGATCTTCGGCTGGCAGCTCGCGCAGAAAGCGGCTTTCTTCGCATTCCATTCGTTCACCATAGCGTTTGCGACTGTTGGCCATGGTCATCACCAGACTGCGTTGCGCTCGGGTGATGCCTACATAGGTCAGGCGGCGTTCTTCTTCAATAGAGTCAATTTCAATGCTGTTGCGGTGCGGCAAGATTTCTTCTTCCATGCCGATCATGAACACATGTGGAAACTCCAATCCTTTGGCAGCGTGCAGTGTCATCAGGTGCACAGCATCGGCTTCATTTTCATCTTCCTGCCGATCCAGAATATCCATCAAGGTCAGACGTGCAGCGATGTCACCGATGCTTTTTTCTTCGGTGTCCTGATCAATCAGGCGATCGATCCAGTTAATCAGCTCGATGACGTTTTCCATGCGTCGTTCGGCTTTATTGGGATCACCACTGGTTTCTTCCAGCCAGCCGCGATAGTCGATTTCCTCGACCATGTCCTTGATAGCTTCCAGCAGGTTGCCGCGTGCAGCCCGGTCAGCGATATCGACCAGCCAGCGACTGAACACATCAAGGTTTTGCGTCGCCTTGGCTGGTAACTGTTCCGCCAGCCCCATTTCAAAGCAGGCACCAAACAGACTGATATTGCGTTTACCTGCATATTCACCCAAAGCCTGCAACGTCGAGGCACCGATGCCGCGCCGTGGTGTATTGATGACCCGCAGAAACGCATTGTCATCATCCTGATTAGCCAGCAAACGCAGATAGGCCATGATGTCTTTGACTTCGACTCGCGAGAAAAACGAGGTACCGCCGGTCAGAAAATACGGCACATTGTGTTCACGTAATACTTTCTCAATCGGTCGTGACTGATGATTACTGCGATACAGAATGGCGTAATCCTTGAAACTGGCCTGATGTTTGAGCTTGTGATACAGCAGTTCGGAAACGACCTTTTCGGCTTCATGCTCATCATCACGACAGCCGATAACACGGATCGGATCGCCCTCGCCCATGGCACTCCATAACTGCTTTTCAAATACATGCGGATTATGGCTTATCAGCTTGTTGGCGACTCGCAGAATGCGACTCATCGAACGGTAATTCTGCTCCAGCTTGATCAGCTTGATACGTGGAAAGTCGGTATTGAGCTGCGCCAGATTTTCTGGTCGAGCGCCACGCCAGGAATACACCGACTGATCATCATCGCCCACCACGGTGAGTTTTTCGCGTATGCCGACCAATTGCTTGACCAGTTCATACTGGCAGCCGTTGGTATCCTGATATTCATCGACCAACAGGTAGTGAATCTTGGCCTGCCATTTCTGCAGCACCTCACGGTGTTCACGAAACATCAGCACTGGCTGCAAAATCAGATCATCAAAATCGACAGCGTTATAGGCTTTTAACGCTTGCACATAACGTGGGTAAATCTTTGCGGCAAATTGTTGTTGGGCACCATCGGCTATCTGCTCTGCCTGAGCAGGCAGCACCAGTTGGTTTTTCCAATCCGAGATTTGGGTTTGCACCTGCTGGGCATGATCACTGTCGGCGGCAAAGTCACGGCCCATCAAATCCCTGAGCACTGCCAAAGTGTCTTGAGCATCAAAAATCGAAAAGCCATTGCGATAGCCCAGCGCCTGACCGTCACGACGCAGAATATTCAGCCCCAGTGTGTGAAACGTCGACACCATCAGACCACGAGTAGAACTGCGTTTGTTGGCCATCAGCTCGGCCACCCGGCTTTTCATTTCCCGCGCCGCTTTATTCGTAAACGTGACCGCTGCAATATGGCTGGCCTTGATATCGCACTGTTCAATCAGATAAGCGATTTTGCGGGTAATCACTCGTGTCTTGCCACTACCTGA
>NZ_APHR01000074.1 GCF_000349205.1 Methylophaga lonarensis MPL
TCAGCGTTCAGACACTGACAATTGTTCGGCAATCGTCTTGTAAGGAAGCCCATCGATCTGGGACATAATAAAAACCTGACGAATTCTTCCGGGCAAGCTGTCGAGAATTTGATCGATTTGGTCCAGGGTCTCCAAAACAAGGTGCCTGTCTTCTTCCGAGATCGCCACCTGCTCAGGCAGTGAATTAAGCACCTCCCAATAGGCTTGCTCGAGGGAGCGCCTGCGAAAATGATCAATGACCAGACCATTTGCTACCGTCCGCAAATAAGCACGAGGATGCTCAAGTGTGAGCTGCTCTTTTTGTTTTTGCTGATTGAGTAACAGCCGAACAAAGGTATCCTGCGTCAGGTCCGCAGCGCGTTGATCACAGCCTACCTTGCTGATAATCCAGGACAGCAGCCACTGATGATGATCCTTGTAAACAGATTCGGTATTTGAACCCGCCATCATAACCGGTCTCGCAAACGTTAATGAGAATCATATACATTAACGTTTTGCAAATATGATGACAAGTTTACTATGCTTTTCAACTGGTTTTTTGCAATATCACTGCCGCCTGATAACGTGGTTTGCCATAACCCAGCATGCGATTGAATTCCTTATGGGTGACCGGCACATACAGGCTGTCTGTCAGGGTTTTATCATCATCCCAATCAATATCAGGATCATGAAAATAGACAAAGGTATCGGAAATTGACGCCAACACCACCCAGTGCGGCGATTTATTCTGATTGAGTCGGTAAGAGCTGATTAAAACAACCGCCAGCGCACCTGACTGCAGATACTCCCTCAACAGGGCAACATCCACCGTTGCCTGTCTCTGCTGAATATCGGATTGCTCTATCTGCGTAACAAAATCCTGATGCACACATTCGATGACCGATTTTTTCTCTTCGCTACGCACGCCGTTGATAAACGGAATTTCACTGCGATTGGTGATCAGTGTGGTGTGAAAGTCACGACGCCAGGCCGATAGGGCCAAACCCTGTGCACTGCAACCGCCATGACCCGACGTCATGAAAATGGTGGTGGCCTCTCGCCATAGTTGCAATTCCAGTTGCCGATCCATCATCAGTTCTGGTCGCAATGTTTTCATTGCCATCATCAGTGAGGCGGGGCCACAGGTGAAATCCGTTGTTTGAGAATAGTGCGCAACGTGTTGCTGAAGTTGTTCCGGTTGCGGCTGCAACACTTTCATCATGCGCAGAGCATCAGCATGATCCTGGTAATAATCGCTGACAATCTCAAACTGCTTGTAGCCAAGGTTTTGATAGAGACGGATGGCCTTTGCGTTGTCTGGTCGGACTTCCAGTCGAATAAAGCTGCGTCCTGAAGCCTGGGCAGCATGCTCTGCGGCTTGCATCAGCCGGATGGCGATACCACGCTGCCGATGTTCAGGCAAAATCGCCAGCGAGTAAATCCGGCCCAAGGATGTGCCTCGCACATAGAGTAACAAGACATATCCAAGGATCTGCTGTTGCGTTTCAGCGACCAGCAGTTGGGCGTTGGCCTTGTTGATCATCCATTTGAAACTGCGCCGGGATAACCTGTCACTGTCAAAACAGGTTTTTTCAAGGGCCACCAGCGCTTCGACATCACCAAGATGTGCCTGCCGAATGGCAATGTCGTCCTGATTAGCGTCCACCAGCAGTGGTTTCGCTCAAGGCGTCCATTGCCATTTCAATGACCTGACGGCCCCTGAACAATACCAGTTCCTGCCATTGCTTATGGTCGGGACAGAAGAAATCCTGCATGGCATGTTTGATGTCCAGCGTCTTTTGATCGGTCCAGTCAACCTTAGCTTGTTGTTGCAGATTTAAATCCGCCGACAACACACTGAGCATTTCCTGACCACTGAAGGTTCCAAATTCCAAGGTCAAAAATGTCACATGCTCGCCTTGTTGCTGCCAGTAATAGTCATGCAAGCCAAGTTTTAGGCCAGAGCTGGAGTTACCCAGTGCCGGCTCTGTGACCGTTGGACCAAAGACCTTCCGGGCATAGAGGTTGGCCGGGCTGTCCACCGGGTGGTCGCTAATCAACTCACCAAAACCATAAGCCCCCAGACCACTGTGAATATCAATCACTAACACGCGATCACGCTTGTCTGGTTTGATCTGAGCCACCACTTGCTCAATGGTCTGCCGTGACCAGCTGGCAGCATTTCCACCGAAGTACGGTGTGTTCGGATCTTCATACTGTCCCTGAGTGAGCAAATCAAACTGTGCCCTGTCCATACCTACGGTGGCAAAGTCTGTTTTACCATGACGAATTTGCTGCCAGGCCTCCATCACCTTGCTGCTGTCAGGTTTGGCTGCATCGAAATCTATGAAGTTACGATTCACATCGATGCCTTCATGATCGTTTCGCGAGGCATAGGCAAAGCCCCATGGGTTAATGGCGTGAATGAGTACAACGCAGATGTCTGATGGTAGACGTCGATGCCGACCAATAAAGTCCGACTGAATCGCGGATCCAACGCCGCCTTCTACACCATGCAGGCCCGACACCAGCACCAATACATTCTTGGCTTTCAGGTTGCCGGCCCAGGCAACATCACAAAAAAGCTTTTCGTTTTTCGGGCCCTTTAATGGATGGGCAAAATTAGTCAGCTTTTCGACAATGGAGCTGGTCTCAACTGCAGAGACAAACTTGTCACGAGCACCGGAGTAGCGCTGTGAAAACACGCTACAAACAGCATCGGCATACATGGCGGGCAGTTCTCCTGTACAAAATTTCGCGAAGAATAGGCGACTTTGTTGATTTTGACCAGTTCGACGGTCGTGCTGCAAAAATATTTTCCATAGGCTGCTGTCATACACCTTATTATTGAAACTGTAGCAATGACAAGCCCCCAGCACACAATAGGGAAAACATGAGTAACCATCTGATAATAGTTGAAAATATTGACGACTGGGCACCCTACTTCCCCAGCGCACAGGTGATCGCAGTCAATCAATACCTGCAAACCCCCACGCAGCATGAAGCGGGCACTGCGCAAATTATCAATCTCTGCCGCAGCCTGGAGTATCTGAGCCCTGGTTACTACTGCTCCATGGTGTCGGAAGCACGTGGGCATCGGGTAATCCCCAGCCTTCGTACCATTAACGATCTGTCACGCAAGAGTCTTTACGCGTATGACTTGTCTGATTTCAGTGCACAGCTGGACAAAATCATTGCCGCCAGCGACAACCGCAGTCAGAGTCAATTTCGACTCAAGGTTTTTTTTGGACAATGCGACTTTAAACCCTTGCAAAAGCTGGCCAGACAGATCTACGAACAGTTTCCCTGCCCGATTATAGAAATCGAATTCAGTAATAAAGGGCACTGGCTTATCAACGTAGTGCGCGCCGGCGCATTAAACCAGCTGAGTGAAACCGAGCAAGACAGTTTTGCCAGTGCACTGGATGCTTTTAACCACAAACTGTGGCGAAAACCATCGAAACGTCGTCAATATCGCTATGATCTGGCAATTTTGCACGACCCGGACGAAAAAATGCCGCCCAGCGATGCCGCGGCCTTAAAACGCTTTATTGCCAGTGGCAAGCGTATTGGTATAGATGTCGAGCTGATTACCCGCCGCGACTACATTCGGCTTGCCGAATACGATGCCTTATTCATTCGTGAAACAACGGCCATTCACAACCACACTTACAAGTTTGCTCGCCGGGCAGAGAGTGAGGGCCTGGTGGTCATTGATGACCCCACTTCTATCATTCGTTGCACCAACAAGATTTTTCTCAAAGAGCTGCTTGAGAAACACAAACTGCCGATGCCAGAATCACACTTGCTCTACCGGCACGATGATGAGGGACTGGAGAGAATCTGCGAAACCGCAAGCTTTCCGCTGGTGCTGAAAATTCCTGATGGCGCATTCTCCAAAGGCGTCATCAAGGTTAATTCAGCAGAGGAATTACGCCTGAACGCCGCCGACTTTTTCCAGCAATCCGCCATCATCCTGCTGCAGGAGTTCATGTTTACCGACTATGACTGGCGAATTGGCGTGTTTAACAACAAACCGTTGTATGCCTGCCAGTACTTTATGAGCAAAGGCCACTGGCAGATATACAACCACAACACCAAAAAAGGCACTGCCAGTGGTAAGTCGGCCGCAATTCCACTGAGTGAAGTTCCGGAAAAAGTACTAAAAATAGCAACAAAAGCGGCGAAACTGGTCGGAGATGGTCTTTACGGCATTGATATCAAACAAAGCGGAAGTCGGGTCGTACTGATCGAAATCAACGATAACCCCAGCATCGACAGTGGCGTTGAGGACGCATACCTTGGGCCAGCTTTGTATGACGACATCATGCGCGAGTTTCTGCGTCGGCTGGAACTGAAAAAAACCCACCGCCGCTAAAACCTCAAAAGCTTCACCGGCCGTTTATTAGATTTAGAGACGCCAGAAACAAACAAGCGGCCAGTAAGCCGCTTGTTTATTGTGCCTGCAGACGCTGGTTAGAAGCTGTAGGTCAAGCCAACATGCAAACCGCGACGCTCGCCGACGAAGTAGCGGAAATCTCCATTGTTGAAGTCCGCACGCTCGGCATAACTGGTATCAAACAAATTGTGAACTCGGGCATGCAGCGTCAGGTTTTGGTTAACTGAATGGAATGCTCGCAGATTGAACACATCGTGCCCGCTGTAGCTTTGATTATTAGATTCAGTGACGTAGTAGCGATCCACATGCACCCACTCCAACTCTGCACGGCTGTTTTGCAGGAAATTCCAACCAAGGCGGATATTGCTCATTCGACGAGGCGACGAAGGCAAGTAATTACCGTCACTAATGTTGGTTGGCCCAACCAATGGGTTAACCGGATTTGCCCCTAAATAATCGAAATCAAACAAATGCCGAGCAAAAGTCACGTTAGCCGCCACATCCCACTGTTCTGAAAGTGGATAAAAGAGGGCCAGTTCTACGCCATAGTGCTCTGTTTTTCCGTTTACGTTGTCGTTGTTACTATCGCGGAAAAAGTAGTCTCGCTTTTTCATGTAGTAAGTGGTGACTTCGTACTGCAAGCCCTGCCCCAAACGGCGAACGCCCAACTCAATACTATCCATCTTCTCGGAGTTCGCGCGGCCGGCCCTGGCTTCATCTAAGCCTGGCTGACTACGCAGACGATACAAATCTGTTGTCTGAGGAGCACGGTTGCCACGAGCGTAATTCACAAACACACTCATCTCATCAGTCAGCATTTGAACCAAGCCAAGTTTCGGGCTGACGTTGTGGAATCTGTCTTTACCATCATCTGGGCGGAAGTTATTGCCAAACCGACCTTCATCAGTACGGTTGTCATAGTCGTAACGAGTAAACTCATAACGCAGGCCTGTGATCATGCGAGTGCGTTCAGCTAATTGCCATTCGGCATGCACATATGGGGCGACTACTGTGGCATCAACCTTGTAGTCATAATGAAGTCCGGGCAAAAACCCGGCCTGGGCCGGATTGAACTGCTCTTCTGATAAACGGCCACGGGTATATTCAAAGTCCGTTCCAAAGATCACACGATGCCCGCCATCGAGGTCGATATCATATGCCGCCAAAAGACCGGCACTGGTATGTCGATTTTTCTCAACGGGTTGGCCTGGAAGAAAATCCATCAGGAATTCCATCTCCGTATGCCGCATATATGGTGTCAGGCTGAATGTTGCTCTGTCTGAAACCTCACGATCCCAGCGCACAGACAAACGCGTTGCTTTTGCATCGCGATAAGAATTAGAAAAGCGGGTTCTTGAGTCGCGGCTACTTCTGTAGGAACGCTTTCCGGGAACGTAACCTTGAGTTTCTTGATTCAGGTTAGTCGCACTGAATACCGTCGTAAAACTATCAATCTCACCAGTGTAATCATGACGGAAAGTCATTTTTTGCTGATCGTAACCAGCTTTTCTTGAAATCACCCCCGGATTATTTGATCGGTTGGTGTAGCCGCCATCAGTTGTGCCGTTGATACTGAAACGATAGCCATGTGCACCAACCGTATCACTAACAGTAAACTTACCTTTATAGAGATCATGCGGTCCCGCCGACAAATCAATCTGGCGCTCCAGATCCAGCGAGGGAGCACGCGTCAGAAAGTTGATCATACCGTGCACGGCATTGGAACCGTACAGAGCGCTACCCGGGCCACGAACAACCTCAATGCCGCCAGCCTGTTCATGGTTGACTTCAAACAAACCATTCACATTGGCAAAACCGGCCGCACGTAACGGAATACCATCTTCCAAATACAAAAATGAGCCTGCACCGGCACCACCAGTCAACACTGGAGAGCGAATAGAGGTCAGGTGTTCTTGACCATTGCCTCTCTGAACCATTACCCCAGGTACTCGATTAACTATTTCATTGGGATGGTCGGCACGCACCAGATCAATATCCTGCTCTGAAATTCGCGCGGTATTACCTGCCTGCTCAAGTAACAAAGCGCCTGAGCGAGTCCCTGTCACCACCAGCTCATCAAGCAGGTAATCGGTTTCCGCGATGGCTAGGCCTGCCATTTGTGCACTGGCAAGGGCCACCAGAATGGAAAGTTTTTGTCGTTTTTTCATGGTTTATTATTCGTCTTTTAGGGTAATTGTCATTACAGAATGTGCGGCATTCTCTCATGGCAATCCTGAGCCAACATCAGAAAAATCCCTAAAATCAGTTGAAAATCACCATATAAACCCCATGTAGTTTGTCATTAATCTGTCAGTGTTTAGGTGTATGGAATACAAAGACTATTACAAGGTGCTTGGTGTGGCCCGTGGTGCATCGCAGGATGAGATCAAAAAGGCCTACCGCACACTGGCTCGCAAATATCATCCCGACGTCAGCAAAGAAGCGAATGCCGAAGAAAAATTCAAAGAAGTCGGTGAAGCTTATGAGGTACTTCGAGACGCTGAAAAACGTGCTCAGTACGATCAATTCGGCGGTCAGTTTCGGCATGGGCAATCCTTCACCCCACCCCCCGGCTGGGAAGAAAATGTCGGTGGCTTTGGCCGTGGCAATTTCAGCAGCTTTTTTGAAAACATGTTTGGTGGCGGCATGGGCGGCGGCCCTGGCGACAACTTTTTTGCTGCTGGAGAAGATGTTAATGCCAAAATTACTATCACGCTTGAAGACGCTTTCAATGGCGCCAACAAAACCATTCGCCGTCCGACAGGCGCTAAACAAACCGGCACGCTCAATGTAAAGATTCCGGCAGGTATCGAGTCTGGCAAAAAAATCCGACTCAATGGCCAGGGCAAAGCAGGCATGGGCGGCAAAGCAGGTGATCTTTATTTAGAGGTCAATATCGCATCACACCGGCTGTTTCGCCTGGAAGGTCGTGATGTTTATCTGGATCTGCCAGTCACACCCTGGGAGGCAGCCTTGGGTGACAAAGTCACGGTGCCCACACTTGCCGGAAAAATCAGTTTAACTATCCCCGCCGGAGCGCGCAGTGGCCAAAAAATGCGCCTGAAGGGACGCGGACTGCCAGGAAAAACGTCCGGAGATCAGTTTGTTGTGCTACAAATCATGACGCCTCCAGCACTCTCGGAAGAGCAACAAAACTTTTACCGACAAATGGCAGACAAAATGCCATTCAATCCTCGGGAAAACATGGAATAGACCCAACTAACGGAGCCTCCCTATGACGCTTAAACTGAAATCTGCTGTGTTGTGGCTGGCCGGTTTGACCTTGCTGGCACAGGTAGCCATTGCTGCATTGCCATTCAACTTGAACGGCCAGAGTGATGAACTGCCAACCTTGGCCCCAATGTTGGAACGCTCCAAACCGGCGGTAGTGAATATTGCCACGCGAAGCCAGGTTCGGGTTCAGGATAACCCGCTGCTCAGCGATCCTTTTTTCCGGCGCTTCTTTGATCTGCCTCCCCAACAACCACGGCACCGCACCACCCAAAGCCTGGGATCTGGCGTTATTTTCGATGCTAGACAAGGTTTGGTGTTGACCAACAATCACGTCATTCAGCGTGCTGATGAAATTACGGTGTCACTAGTTGATGGTCGCAGCTTTCAGGCAGAAGTAGTGGGTACCGATCCGGCGACTGATGTTGCCTTGATTAGAATTCCGGCAGAGTCACTGACGGCCCTGCCACTGGCGGATTCTGACAAACTGCGCGTTGGCGATTTTGTGGTCGCCATCGGCAACCCTTTCGGTCTTGGTCAAACCGTCACTTCAGGCATTGTCAGCGCTCTGGGTCGAAGTGGTTTGGGCATTGAAGGCTACGAAAACTTTATTCAGACGGATGCTTCCATTAACCCGGGCAACTCCGGTGGTGCACTTGTGAACCTGCGTGGTGAACTGGTCGGCATCAACACAGCGATTTTCTCGCCGGGGCAAAATACCGGCAATATCGGCATTGGTTTCGCCATTCCAAGCAACCTGGTCAGACAGATTACTGACCAACTGCTGGAACATGGCGAAGTTCGCCGCGCTTATCTGGGTGTGCAAATGCAGGACATCACGCCGGATCTGGCTCAGGCTTTCAACATAGAAGCCAGCCGGGGCGCGATTGTCACGCATGTAGTGCCCGGCTCTGCGGCAGAGCAATCGGGTCTGCAAGTCGGCGATGTGGTGACAGCTGTGAATGGCACTCCACTTCGCAGTGCCGACAATCTGCGTAATTTTATCGGCTTGCTGGTTATTGGTCAGACCATTGAGCTTGATGTCATCCGCGATGGTCAATCGCAGACTATCCGCGCAACAGTACTGGAAAATGTTCAGCAACGCGGCAGCTCCGAGGCTCATCCACGGCTGGCGGGTGCTACCTTTGGAGATATGGAGCCTGATTCACCCTACTATGGCTCTGTCTCAGGTGTGGTGATCTATTCCGTCAACCCAGGAAGCCCTGCTTGGGAATCAGGTTTGCGAAGCAATGATGTGATTACCTCGGTCAACCGCCAAGCGGTTGATAGTCTGGACAGCTTCAAACCATTGGTCCTGAATCAATCGGAATTGCTACTCAACATCGTCAGAGGTGATCAGGCGATGTTTATTCTGTTACGTTAAGCTGATGAGCCGGGCGTGTCCCGGCTCATCCCTGTTGTGCAATGTTGCCAGCGAAGTGATGTTCAACTTCTGGCAACATTGCCTGTCAGTTTATTGAACACACCGCTATTCAGCACGATCAGAATTGTGCCGCATACAATTACACTCAGGTGAGGTTATGACGTCTACGCCCCAAACAACCGCATATATCTACCAACAAATCGTTGATCGCAATCCCGGTGAACCCGAATTTCATCAAGCCTTGCATGAAGTCCTGGAAACGCTCGCGCCAGTGCTGGACAAGCATCCCAGATATCGCGAAGAAAAAATTCTGGAAAGATTGTGTGAGCCGGAAAGACAGATAATTTTCCGCGTTCCATGGGTAGATGACCAAGGCCAGATCCAAATCAATCGCGGTTACCGCGTCGGCTTTAACAGTGCGCTTGGGCCCTACAAAGGCGGATTAAGATTTCACCCCAGTGTCACTCTCGGCACCATGAAATTTCTGGCCTTTGAGCAGACTTTCAAAAATGCATTGACCGGTCTACCAATCGGCAGCGGTAAAGGCGGAGCTGATTTCGATCCCAAAGGCAAATCCGACAATGAAATCATGCGCTTTTGTCAGAGCTTTATGACGGAACTGTATCGACATATTGGGGAGATCACCGACGTACCTGCAGGTGATATCGGCGTTGGCAGTCGTGAAATCGGCTACCTGTTTGGTCAATACAAACGCATCACCAACCGTTATGAATCCGGTGTGTTGACGGGAAAAAGCCCCAACTGGGGCGGCACCTTGATCCGCAAAAAAGCAACCGGCTACGGCGCGGTTTTCTTTGCCGAAGAAATGCTGGCAGCCAACAACAACAGCCTGACAGACAAAACCTGTGTGGTATCAGGCTCAGGAAATGTTGCGATCTATGCCATGGAAAAACTACAGGCGTCCGGTGCAAAAGTGATTGCCTGCTCAGATTCCAACGGGGTGCTTTTTGACAAAAATGGCATTGATGTCGATGCCGTGATTCAAGTCAAAGAAGTCGAACGCCAGCGAATAAAAGCATATCTGGAACATCACCCTGAGGCCGAATACTTTGAAAACGGAAATATCTGGGATATCGCCTGTGATGTGGCCTTCCCCTGCGCCACCCAGAATGAATTGAAGGATAAGGACGCGCAAACTCTGATTGATAATGGCTGTATTGCCGTCTGTGAAGGTGCCAATATGCCCTGCACCGAAAAAGCCGTGGCCCTGTTTCATCAGCACAAGGTTGCATTTGGACCAGGTAAAGCCGCCAATGCAGGTGGCGTCGCCGCCTCAGCGTTGGAAATGCAACACAACGCAACTCATAGTAGCAGCTACGATTACAGTGAAGAGCACTTACACGAAATCATGATCAATATTCATCGCAACTGCTGCCAAACAGCTGAAGAATTCGACCAGCCCGGCAACTACGTGGTCGGTGCCAATATTGCCGGGTTTCGCAGGGTCGCCGATGCCATGTTGGCCTTCGGCGTTATTTGATCGGTTTGTCATACTGTTCTGGCCGGCAATGACGGCCAGAACAGCATTTCAAGCAGCCTGAAGAATTGGTCTTTACGGGGTGAAAGTGATATTGGTCCCCAGCAAACCAACAATGCCGATCACTATCAAATACATGGCCACAATGTAGTTCAACAACCGCGGCACCAGCAGGATCAGAATACCAGCGATAATTGAAATTAATGGGGTTAAGGCAATCGTCATATTTACTCCGTGTCTTTTAACTTTTCAGCGATATTCAGAATCAAACTAAGCTAGGCCTTTTGGCCTCATCTCTCTCTAACCATCTGATTGTTTTTACATTTATTTACATTAATTGACGCAAACTTGCTTGCGCGCGATCTAAGCTGATTGCCATCAACATAGCGTAGCGAGGAACACATCATGTCACTGTCGACTGCCCGTAAAACCAGCCTGTTGATGCTCATGACTATCGTCATGATTGGCTTATCAGGCTTTATTGCCAAACCCGCAAATGCAGATGTTCGCATTAACATCGGTTTCGGCGTTCCCTACACCTATTACGGCCCAAGCTATGGCGTACACTACCATCATTATCACCGGCCTCGCCATTACCGAGCGCCCAAGCACCATCATCGCCATTATCATCACCCGCGTTCCTACCGCGGCCCGGTCGTACACCACCACCATTATCAAGCCCCACGCGGTCATCATAGAGGCCATCAGCGTCATCATCGCTGGTAACAAGACCATCGGAGCGACGGCTATTGCTTATCAAACGCAAGGCCGTCGCTCCATTTAATCCAGTCTATTGCGCTGTAACTCTGAGAAGCGCCAATACCAGATTTGCATGGCCCACCAAGCCACAGTCACTGCCATTTGTAATGGTTGCATGAGATAATCCCTAGAGAATACGTCAAACATCATCAGGGAAGTACTTATGAAAGGCAGCCAAAAAGTCATCGACTTGCTCAATACCCTCCTCGCTGGCGAACTCACCGCGATGGACCAATACTTTATTCACTCGAGAATGTACGAAGATTGGGGCTTGAAACGTTTGTATGACCGCATCGCCCATGAAATGCAGGATGAAACCGCCCACGCCGATCAAATGATCAAACGGATTTTATTCCTCGGCGGCATGCCCGACCTGACACATCGTGAACCGCTGCATGTCGGCCACACCGTCCCGGAAATGTTGCAAAACGACCTGAACCTTGAATATGCCGTGGTCAAAGCATTGCGCGACGGTATTGCCCTTTGTGAAGCCGAAAACGACTTCGAAACCCGCCAGATGTTACTCAAACAACTGGAAGATACCGAACTGGATCACACCTACTGGCTGGAACAACAACTGGGCCTGATCGAAAAAATGGGCTTAGCCAACTACCTGCAAGCCATGACACTGGCCGAAGCATGAACCACATTTGAGACGACGCATATAACCGTCGCTGACAAACAGAAAGCCCCTCAACAAGGGGCTTTTTTGTAGATACTCCGTTAAACCCCCGTCTATTGCCGCCAAAAATTGGCTTTGTTTTATGGGTTAAGTGGTCGAGTGTCTGAGCGCAGCGACAAATTTGTCTGGAACAAATTTGGACGCCGGAAGCGCCCGAAGGGTGAGTGGCATGGACGCCACGAATCAATTTTCGACCACGCCATAAAACAAAGTTAATTTTTGGAAACAAGGCAATGTCGGGTGCCCTTTTCTTTGGTTCGTTTCTTTTGGGCAAACAAAAGAAATGAACGCCCAGCGGCAGCGAAAAGTGTGAGGCGTATGTTTCAGATTGCTGGGGTTCGTACCTCAACCCTACCAAAGGCTTATCGCGGAATAAACTACTTCTTCTTAACCGGCCTCTGCCACCCCTTAACCGTCCTCTGCTCCGACTTAGTCAACGTCAACGCATCAGCAGGAGCCGTTTTCCGAATAGTAGACCCCGCCCCAATCGTCGCCCCATCCTCAACAGTCACCGGTGCCACCAACTGCGTATCAGAGCCTACAAACACCCGATCGCCAATCACCGTACGATGCTTATTGGCACCATCGTAGTTACAGGTAATGGTACCGGCACCAATATTTACATCCGCCCCCATATCGGTATCACCGATATAGCTCAGGTGATTAATTTTTGAGCCTAATCCTATATTGCATTTTTGATTTCAACAAAATTGCCGACTTTGGCCTTGGCTGCCAGCTTGGTGCCGGGACGCAATCTGGCAAATGGTCCGACTGAGCAGTGAGCGCCGACTTCGGCGTTTTCAACAATACTGTTGGGCAGAATTTCTGCGCCTTCATGGAGGATGCTGTTAATAATAATGCAGTTAGCGCCGATGCTGACGTTATCAGCAATTTTATTATCGCCTTCAAAAATCACATTGATATCAACGGTAATGTCCTGACCGGCTTCAAGCTGGCCACGAATATCAATTCGGGCAGGGTCACAAAAAGTCACGCCTGCCATCATCAGCGCTGTTGCACGTTTTTGCTGGTAATAACTTTCCAATTCCGCCAGTTGCACGCGGTTATTGACGCCAGCAACTTCCATTTCATCTTCACAGGTGACAGAGTTGATGCTGATGCCTTGAGCAACAGCCATAGCAATCAGGTCCGGCAGGTAATACTCGCCCTGACTGTTATTGTTGTCGATGTGTGACAACGCTTCAGCCAACCATTTACCGGGAATACACATAATGCCGGTATTGATTTCATTGATGAGCAAGGTTTCTTCGTCAGCATCTTTGTGTTCGACAATGCTCAACATATTGTCATCATAATCTCGAACGATTCGACCATATCCTGTGGGATCATCCAAAATTGCCGTCAGCACTTTCAGACTGTTGTGATCGCCGCAGCCAATTAAGTCTTGCAGCGTTTCAGCACTGATCAACGGCACATCGCCATACAGCACCAGCACCTCATCACTGTTGGCAAAACTTGCCTTGGCCTGCTCCACAGCATGGGCCGTGCCCTTCTGCTCAACTTGCATGACCGTTTCAATGCTCTGATGCTGCACATAGGGCACCACTTCATTACCACCGTTGCCACAGACAACAACAAGATTCTCCGGGCTCAATTGTTTGGCGGTGTCGATCACATGTTGCAGCAATGGTTTGCCCGCCAGGCGATGCATCACCTTGGGCTTGCTGGATTTCATACGAGTGCCCTTGCCGGCAGCGAGAATAACAATGGTTAGAGACATATAACGGCTTGTAGGTTGAGGTAAAAAGGCATTCTAGCAGATAGTTGGTTGATATGATTTTAACCACAGAGACACAGAGGGCACAGAGATTTCCAAATTATTAAATGGTTGTCTAGGTTACCTAATAAATCACTGTTTAAGGCAGCCTGATCTGAGGCTCAGGTGACGGGTTTCTCAATACTGGCTTTCTCTGTGCCTCTGTGTCTCTGTGGTTCCACTTAAAAATCGGGCAAAAAAAAAGGCCGTCCAATGGACGGCCCTGTTTTTTTGATTCAAGACTGAATAATCAGCCTTTTTTGCCTTTACGCATCCGTTGAATACTGCGTAGCTGGGCCACCGCTTCTGCGAGTTGTGCTGCTGCTTCAGCGTAGTCCATTTTTGAAGTCTGATCTTTAAGTGCCTGTTCGGCAGCTTCTTTCGCTTGTATAGCAGCCGCTTCATCGACATCCGCTGCTCGCAGAGCAGTATCTGCAAGGACAGTGACAACGTCAGGCTGAATTTCCAGCATGCCGCCAGAGACATAAAACTGCTCTTCCTGACCACCTTTCAGCAAGCGAACTTCACCCGCTTTCAAACGTGTCAGTAATGGCGCATGGCGTGGGTAGACACCGATTTCACCCTGTTCTGCAGAAGCAATAACCACTTCAGCGGTACCTGAGTAAATCGATTGTTCTGCACTCACAATGTCAACATGGATTGTCATAGCCATGTGATACCTCCGAAAAGATTAGTACTTCTTGGCTTTCTCAACAGCTTCTTCGATGTTGCCAACCATGTAGAACGCTTGTTCTGGCAGTGAATCGTACTCGCCTGCCAAGATGCCTTTGAAACCAGCGATAGTGTCTTTCAACGAGACATACTTACCAGGTGCACCGGTAAATACTTCTGCTACGAAGAATGGCTGAGACATGAAACGCTGAATTTTACGCGCACGTGACACAGACAGTTTGTCTTCTTCAGACAGTTCGTCCATACCCAGAATGGCGATGATATCTTTCAGTTCTTTATATCGTTGCAGTGTGTTCTGAACGCCACGAGCTACGTCGTAATGTTCATTACCCACAACCAGCGGATCCAGCTGACGTGAAGTCGAATCCAGCGGGTCAATCGCAGGATAAATACCCAGCTCGGCGATAGAACGAGACAGTACAACGGTCGCGTCCAAGTGAGCGAAGGTAGTCGCAGGTGAAGGGTCAGTCAAGTCATCCGCAGGTACATATACCGCTTGGATAGAAGTGATAGAACCGACTTTGGTAGAGGTGATACGTTCTTGCAGTACACCCATTTCTTCAGCCAGTGTTGGCTGATAACCTACCGCTGAAGGCATACGACCCAGCAGGCTGATACTTCAGTACCGGCCAGTGTGTAACGGTAAATGTTGTCAACGAAGAACAGTACGTCACGACCTTCATCACGGAAATATTCCGCCATGGTCAAACCCGTCAAAGCAACACGCAGACGGTTACCTGGTGGCTCGTTCATCTGACCGTAAACCAGTGATACTTTGTCGATAACGTTTGAGTCCGTCATTTCGTGATAGAAGTCGTTACCTTCACGTGTACGCTCACCGACACCGGCAAATACCGAGAAACCGCTGTGCTCGATCGCGATGTTACGAATCAATTCCATCATGTTGACGGTTTTACCTACACCGGCACCACCGAACAGACCGACTTTACCGCCTTTAGCGAATGGGCAGACCAGGTCGATAACCTTGATACCGGTTTCCAGCAGTTCGTTACTGGCAGACAATTCGTCAAAAGTAGGTGCTTTACGGTGAATACCCCAACGCTCTTCTTCGCCGATATCGCCTTTTTCGTCGATTGGGTTACCCAGAACGTCCATGATACGACCCAGCGTTTTCTGACCAACAGGTACGCTGATTGGTTTGCCTGTGTTAGTCACGGCAAGGCTACGCTTCAGACCATCTGTGGTACCCATGGCAATCGCACGGACAACACCATCACCCAATTGTTGCTGTACTTCCAGGGTGAGGCCGGCCTCTTCGACGTTCAAAGCATCGTAAACTTTTGGCAGGCTGTCACGTGGAAACTCCACGTCAACGACCGCACCGATAATTTGTACAATCTTTCCAGAGCTCATCTTGCTTCCTCTTTCATAAGTTCGGGCTGCTCAGCCCCTATTATTTCTGTTATACCGCAGCGGCACCTGCAACGATCTCGGAAATTTCCTGAGTGATCGCAGCCTGACGGGCCTTGTTATAAACCAATTGCAGGTCATCAATGATATTGCCGGCATTATCAGACGCATTTTTCATCGCAATCATGCGAGAAGCCTGCTCACAGGCAAAGTTTTCTACGACTGCCTGATATACCAGTGACTCGATATAACGGACCAGCAAGTCATCCAGTACATCTTTAGCGTCCGGCTCATAGATGTAGTCCCAAGGGTATTTGAGCAGCTCATCAGGTGTTTCTGGTTTGACGGGAATCAAACGCAGTACTTTCTGCTCTTGGGTCATGGTGTTTACAAACTCGTTGTAAACCAGATAGAGGCTGTCGATACGGCCTTCTGTGTAGGCATCCAGCATGACCTTCACCGTACCGATCAGATCTTGCAGCTTTGGCGCATCACCCAATTGGGCTTTTTGAGCCACCAGGTTCACCGGCAATCTGCTAAAGAAGTTGCTGGCTTTTTGTCCGATGGTACAAACATCGATTTCGATGCCTTTATTGCGCTTATCCTTGATATCACTGAGCAACGCCTTGAACAGATTATTGTTCAAGCCGCCACACAATCCGCGATCTGAAGAAATGACGATGTAACCAACACGTGTCGCTTCGATGCGATCTTGCAGGTACGGATGTTTGTACTCCGGACGCGCATGTGCCAGATGCTGGATAACACCATAGATTTTTTCAGAATAAGGACGTGTCGCTGCCATGCGATCCTGAGCCTTACGCATTTTACTCGCAGCAACCATCTCCATCGCAGAAGTGATCTTCTGCGTACTTTTGATGCTTGATATCTGAGTCCGTATCTCTTTACCGCTAGCCATGACTTACTCCCGCTTACCAGTTGCCAGTGGCTTTGAATGCTTCAATCGCACTACGCATCTGACCAGCGATGTCATCATTGAAGTCACCGGTGCTGTCGATGGTTTTCACCAAATCAGCATGTTTCTCAGCGACATACTTGTGCAGACCCGCTTCAAAATCACCCACTTTGTTGACTTCCAAATCATCCAGGAAGCCTTCGTTAGCGGCATACAAGGACAGCGCCATTTGAGCAACCGACAGTGGCTGATATTGCTTTTGCTTCATCAGCTCTGTAACACGTTGACCGCGACCGATTTGGGCACGTGTTGCTTCATCAAGATCAGAAGCAAACTGAGCAAAGGCTGCCAGTTCACGGTACTGAGCCAAGTCAAGACGAGTACCACCACCCAGTTTCTTGATGATCTTGGTTTGAGCAGCACCACCAACACGAGATACCGACAGACCGGCGTTAATCGCAGGACGGATACCCGCGTTGAACAGGTCGGTTTCCAGGAAGATCTGACCGTCTGTGATTGAGATAACGTTGGTTGGTACGAAAGCAGATACGTCACCGGCTTGGGTTTCGATGATAGGCAGGGCGGTCAATGAACCGGTTTTGCCTTTCACCGCACCATTGGTGAATTTTTCAACGTAGTCTTCGTTAACACGAGCAGCACGTTCCAGCAGGCGTGAGTGAAGGTAGAAAACGTCACCAGGGTATGCTTCACGGCCTGGCGGACGACGCAGCAACAACGAAACCTGACGGTAAGCCCAAGCTTGCTTGGTCAAGTCATCATAAATAATCAGTGCATCTTCACCACGGTCACGGAAGTATTCGCCCATGGCGCAACCGGCGTATGGCGCGATGAATTGCAGTGCTGCTGAATCAGAAGCAGATGCCGCAACGATGATGGTGTGACCCAAAGCATCGTTTTCTTCCAGTTTGCGAACTACGTTGGCAATAGAGGAAGCTTTTTGACCAATCGCCACATAGATACATTTAACGCCTGTACCTTTTTGGTTGATGATGGTGTCAACGGCAATAGCGGTTTTACCCGTTTGACGGTCACCGATAATCAACTCACGCTGACCACGACCAACCGGGATCATCGCGTCGATTGATTTCAGACCTGTTTGAATAGGCTGATCAACAGATTTACGAGCGATTACACCTGGAGCGACTTTTTCGATTGGTGAAGATTCGCTGGCAGCGATATCACCTTTGCCGTCAATGGGCATACCCAGCGAGTCAACAACACGACCCAGCAGAGCTTCACCGACTGGCACTTCTAGGATACGGCCAGTACATTTGACTTTATCACCTTCAGTGATGTGCTGGTATGAACCCAGAACAACCGCACCGACAGAATCACGCTCAAGGTTAAGCGCCATGCCGTATGTTTGGCCCGGGAATTCCAGCATCTCACCGGACATGACATCTGCCAGACCGTGGATTCGAACAATACCATCGGTTACACCGACGACTGTACCTTCTGTACGCGCTTCAGTTGCCCCGTCAAAACTCGCTATACGTTTTTTGATCAGTTCACTGATTTCAGCTGAATTCAGTTGCATCTATCTTTCCTCTATAACGGGCCGCTTAGCTTAGAGCGTTGGCCAGTCTGTTCAGTTTACCCAGGGCAGATCCGTCAATAACCAGATCACCGGCTCGAATGATCGCGCCACCCAGCAGGCTCTCATCTACGCTGACATCCAGTGTGATGTCTCTGCCAAGACGTTTGTTGAGCGCTGCAGAGATCTTGCTGGCTTGTTCATCGGTCAGCGGTTTCGCTGTAATCACCTCAGCGGTGAGCGACTGCTCTGCCTCGGCACGAAGCTCTTCAAAAATGACTGCTATGTCATCCAGCAGTAGTAGACGATTGTTTTCTGCCAGTAAGGACAAAAAATTACGTACGGAGTCGCTTGCCAGATCAGCTGCGATGTCTACAAGTACATCAACAGTCTGCTGATCACTCACTGCTGGGCTGGTGATCAGCCTCTGCAAATCGGCATCTGCCACACACTGTGCCAGCAATCCCAGCAGTTCGGACCACTGTTTCAGCCGGTCCTCTTCCTTGGCAACTGCAAACACAGCATTTGCATAAGGACGTGCGACGGTTATTGCTTCTGCCATCCTAAAAGTTCCTCTAGATTTGGCTTACCAACTCTTCGAGCAAGTCAGTGTGTGCCTTGTCGTCGATTTCACGGCTCAGAATTTTTGCTGCGCCAGTCAGCGCAACTGCAGCCACCTGAGATCTGAGTTCTTCTCTGACACGATTGGCTTCCTGCTCGATTTCGACTTTGGTAGCCGCCATGATTTTTTCACCTTCAACCCTGGCACTACCTTTGGCTTCATCGACGATTTCATTGCCACGACGCTGTGCCTGGCTGATGATTTCGTTTGCTTTGTCCTTAGCTTCGTGAATGACTTGCTGAGCACGCTTCTCTGCCAACTCTTGTTCGTGTCTGCCACGTTCAGCCGCAGCAAGACCATCAGCAATTTTCTTCTTACGCTCTTCGAGCGCCTGCATAATCGGTGGCCATACATATTTCATGCAGAAGCCAACGAAGAACAGGAAAGCAATTGACTGACCTATCAAAGTTGCATTGATATTCATGCCTGTACCTCTTTGTTATCGCGACGGATTAAGTTAAATGACTTGTTATACCGCAGCGAACAGAACGTACATGGCCAGACCAACAGAAATCATTGGTACCGCGTCAAGCAGACCTGCAACCAGGAAGAATTGGGTACGCAGAACTGGAACCAGTTCAGGTTGACGAGCGGTTGATTCCAGAAAACGACCACCCAGCAGACCGATACCGATTGCAGCACCCAGAGCACCCAGACCAGCCATCAGTGCACCTGCCAGATAAATCAGACCAATACCTGTTTCCATTTTTTTCTCCTAAACTCTCAGATAAAAATTACACAAAAAATAACACTAAAAACCCACTCAGAATCAATGATGTTCCTGATGAGCCATATCCAGATACACCACTGTCAGGACCATGAAGATAAACGCCTGCAAAGTAATAATCAGAATATGGAAAATTGCCCAGCCCACTTGTAACAGAGCACCTAACGAACCAATGACCATGCCAGCGCTGTACATGATGGCGATCAGAATAAAGATCATTTCACCGGCGTAGAGGTTACCGAACAAACGCATGGCCAGCGAGAAAGGTTTTGCCAGCAAAGTCACCACTTCAAGTGCGAAGTTGAATGGCAGCATTTTTTTGCCGAACGGCTGGAATGCCAGTTCACCGAAGAAACCGCCCAGACCTTTGATCTTGATGCTAAAGAAGATAATCAGCAGCAAGACCGTAATAGCCATGCCGAGTGGGGCATTGATATCTGTGGTGGGAACGATTTTGAAGTATACGTCGTGGGGGGTCGACGCCGAAGAGGAAGGAACCTGTGTGTGCTGCGATTTGAGGGAAGATATCGACTGGTACAAGGTCCATTAGATTCATCAGGAATACCCAGACGAAGATGGTCAGGGCTAGTGGTGCAACAAAAGTGGTTTTACCACCGCTGAATGAG
Organism: Methylophaga lonarensis MPL; assembly: GCF_000349205.1. Classification (GTDB taxonomy): domain Bacteria; phylum Pseudomonadota; class Gammaproteobacteria; order Nitrosococcales; family Methylophagaceae; genus Methylophaga; species Methylophaga lonarensis. The sequence goes on from NZ_APHR01000074.1 coordinate 20,220, forward strand.
CCGCGCACCGTTGTGTCTACAAACTCGATGATCCATTCCGCGAAATTCTGCATGGCAGTCGGAACACCTGCCGAAGCTTTCTTGGCAACACTGCGGAAGTACCACATCATCAGTGTTCCCAGCATGATTGACATAAACATCGTGTCAACATGAATAGACCAGAAGCCCATTTGTGATGCTTCTCCAGAGGAGAGAGCGAAACCCCATTGGCCGGTGGGCTCCCAGACGCCTGGTTCGATTTCTTCGTGCTTCCGGCCAAAAGCCAGGTTCTGAAGATGGTGCTTGATATGTGATGATACTGTTAGCTCTTCCGCCATGATTTATCTCAAGCCTGTTTCATATATCCAAATAACAAAACTACTTGCATTGCAACGAAGCCGAGGAGCAAACCTGCTGCGGTAAATTGCAATACCGCAAAGCCAACAGCAAACATGGCTATGGTTAGTATCCATCGTTCGACAATACACCTGTATGCGCCGCTGAGATTGTCCATCGGACTGGCGCCCGCTCGTTGGGCTGTTCTCAGCAAATGCCACTTCAGCAGCAGCGTGTTTGACACGCTAATCAAGCCGCCGAAGCAAACGGCTGTGGCGAGTTCCTTGCCATATAACCAGAAGACACTTGCAACGATAATCAGCAACACGATGAATTGTGTTTTTAACAACTGATTTACCGGCTTAACCCTGGTTAGTTGCTCCATTTTTATCCGTCGGATCTTAAGTTTTGCCTTAAGCAAAATCAAGGAATTATATAGACCGAAGCTTTACGTGGTCAACGACTATCTTGCTTTTATTTATTTTAGTCAGAAGAAAATTGCAGATTTGTGACTTGCTGAGATCTCATGCCATGTGCAGAAGAAATTGGAAATTTACTGACAGCTGTGTCAGCGTTTCTCTTAGTTGAGGTGATGACAGTATCAGTAAAAACAGATCCTGGCTTGATTATGTATCAAGTGATTTTGGGGTTAAGTTAAATTTCTGGCAATGGGCGTGGTATAAAACTTTGAGATCGGCTTCACCATCAGGTTACCC
>NZ_APHR01000075.1 GCF_000349205.1 Methylophaga lonarensis MPL
ACTCGCCGTCATTCCGCGCATGCGGAAGCTGACAAARGCCGTGCACAGATTCCGGACAAACGCCGCGCGTTTTCCGGAATGACGATCAACTCGCCGTCATTCCCGCGAATGCGGGAATCTGACAAAGGCCGTGCACAGATTCCGGACAAACGCTGCACGTTTTCCGGAATGACAATCAACTCACCGTCATTCCCGTCCGCATGCGGGAATCTGACAAAAGCCGTGCACAGATTCCGGACAAACGCTGCACGTTTTCCGGAATGACAATCAACTCACCGTCATTCCCGCGCATGCGGGAATCTGACAAAAGCCGTGCACAGATTCCGGACAAACGCCGCGCGTTTTCCGGAATGACGATCAACTCGCCGTCATTTCCGCGCATGCGGGAATCTGACAAAGGCCGTGCACAGATTCCGGACAAACGCCGCGCGTTTTCCGGAATGACGATCAACTCGCCGTCATTCCCGCGCATGCGGGAATCTGACAAAGGCCGTGCACAGATTCCGGACAAACGCTGTGCGTTTTCCGGAATGACGAAGGTGTGGGCTGCTCGTTTTCCGGAATGACCGTATTTGGGTTGCGCGTTTTCGGAATGACGGTGTGTGTTGCGCGTTTTCGGGACTGATTCTGTTACCGCCTGAAGTCAGATCGAAGTTATTTGGGTGGGCTCAGCTCGTGCTGTTTGGGCCAGTCGCGGTAGTTAAATACCTGGCCTTGCTGACGAACTCTGGCGATTTCGGCAAGATCCAATTCGGCGAATACCCATTCAGCCGTATCAGTGCTGCCTTCGACCAGAATGCCATTGGCCGGAAAACCATAGTCCACAGGCGTGTAAAAGCTTGCTCTGCCGGTATTGACATCAACTGCTTCCGACCATTCAGCCTTACCAAACGTCGGCGATTGAACCACAAAGCACTGATTTTCCAGAGCACGAGCCTGACAACCAATGCGAACACGGTAAAAACCGGCCTCGGTATCGGTACAGCTGGGCACCAGTATCAAATCAGCGCCTGCCGCCACCTGATGATTGGCAATCAGAGGAAACTCACTGTCATAGCAGATGTTGATGCCGATTCTGCCGATATCGCTGTCAATGACTTTGATTTCCTGACCGGCATGGATCAGCCACTGCTCGTTTTCGAAGCGTGTCATCACCAGCTTGTCCTGGTAACCCAGTAAGCCATCAGGCGAATAGAGATTGGCGCGATTACGGAAGGTGTTGTCTGATTGCAAGACGGGAAAACTACAGCCAAGAATCATCACATCATGCTGGCGAGCCAGTTGCTGGTGTATGGCTTGCCAGTCAGGGTAAATGGATTGCATAGAATGCAGCTGTTGGTTCAGATCGCTATAGACCTCCTGACCAAACATCGAGGCCAGTTCCATGCTGCCATATTCGGGAAACACCAATAACTTGGCATTTTCAGCGGCGGCTGACTCGACCCAGCGTGTCAGTTTGTCGGCATAAGCAGCCCAGTTCTCAAGAAAACTGATGTCGTACTGTGCCGCAGCGACTTTTACTTTACTCATTTATGTTTTACTCAGAAAAAACGCTCTGATCAGAGCGTTTAATAGATTGAGGGCTTCAGAGTGTTTTCATCCAAAAAGTCATCGGCTTTGGTGACTCTTCGGTTTCGTCCAACTCTTTCCAACTGAATTCAGTGTGTAGCTCAGGATGCTTTTCATAGCCACGCTTGCGCCAGAAGTTATCCAGAGGCACATAGTCTGCTGGCCGACGTGGGTGATTTTCTGGTCGCTGCACACCACAAAAACAACTGTACTCAAAACCGCCCAGTTCACGTGCGTGCGCTTCCCGATGATCAAAGAATGCCACCCCTGCGCCTTGTCCACGATAGCTAGAGAGCAGCACGGACTCACCACAGTAGAAAACTGTGTCAACGTCGATTCCCGCTTTCAGAAATGGCGCTTTGACGTCGTCAGTCTCATAGCGGAGCGGTATACCAGTTGATGCACCGACCACTGTGCCGTTATCCAGCGCCAGTACAATAACGCTCTCTGGGCACTCGATATAGGTTTGCAGATAGCGTTCTTCGTAATCGTAATCGCCGTCGTACAGATAGGGAAAATCCCTGAACACCTGAATACGCAGACGTGCAAGCTCAGGGATGTATTGCTTGAGTGCTTCGCCTGAGAGACGTTTCAATTCCAACATTTTACGCTCACTTTTTCAGCATCTCAGAACGTCATCAAGAACAGCCAGATACCCGGCTGTTCTTGTTTTGTTCTGCGGAAAATGACTTAACCGACGACTTGTTTGATCCAGTCTTCCAGGTTGTAGTAGTTAGTGATGCGAGCCACTTTGCCATCGCGAATCACAAAGAAAGCACCTGCTGGCAGGTTGTATTTTTGACCCGCTGCTTCAGGCAGACCTTCATCGGTGCTCAGGTATTCACCCAGAACGGTGAATTCAACTGCGGCGCGATCACCGGCATCGTTGGTGGTAATTGAAATATCAACGATTTGTTCTTTGTAATGCGCATTCATGCGATCCATGAAAGCGGTAAATTTTTCTTTACCTACTTCGCGACCACCTTGGTTGACGTCATGAATCACGTCATCAGTCAGCATGCCCAAAAAGGCGTCCATGTCCTGACGGTTAAACGCATCGTAGTAGTTTTGCAGTAAGGTCACAGTAGCTTGATTCATCTGGCAAATTCCGTGGAATGAAAAAACGCGGGATCTTAGCGTGTAAATGCTTCAATGAAAAGTAAAAACTGCCAAACAGCGCTGACTTTAAAGTGGTACTACTTAGGCGCTAGTTCAATGTGAAACAGCTTGATGCAATGAAACCCAACAAGACTCATCCGCAGATTACACAGATGAGCGCAGATTGCGTTAATAAACAATTTAAGGCAGGGACGGGAATCTGTTAAGGCCGTGCAGAGATTCCGGACAAACGCCAAGCGTTTTCCGGAATGACGAGGTGATTACACGTTTTCGGAATGACGGGTGTGTGCTGCGCTAGTTATGTTGGTTGGTGGCGGTGGCTTCGGAATGCCTCCACTGCGACCGACATGACAGCAATTGGACATTAAATCTGCGGCTATCTGCGTAATCTGCGGATAAATTTCGTTGAGCTTAAGATTCTAAACTACGCGCAGTGATGCCCATCAGCTTGTAGGTCAGTAACGAAGCGGCAAAGTCATAGGCATGAAAACCTTCAATCGGTGCAAACTCCATCACGTCAAAACCGATAATGCGTCGTTGCTTGGCGACTGATTCAAATAACTGCAGCGTCTGATACCAGCCCAGACCACCCGGCACTGGTGTACCTGTCGACGGAAACACACTGGGGTCCATACCATCGATATCTACAGTGAAAAACACATTTTCCGGGAAATCATCAGGCAGCGTGATACTGGTGATATTGTTCGGCACCAGCGCATCCGCATCCTGGTAATAGACACCGAATTGTTCACGAATCTGCATTTCCTCTTCGCAAAAAGCGCGAATGCCCAATTGATACAGAGGAATGCCCATATCCACAGCCCGCTTCATTACTGACGCATGGCTGAGAATATCGCCCTCGTAGGCTTGACGCAGATCAGCATGCGCATCGATCTGCACAATGCCAAAATCTTCCATTCCTGCATCTTTCAAGCCCTTAAGCACACCATAGGTTACCGTGTGCTCACCGCCCAATACCACAGGAATACCACCATTTCTGACAATCTCGGCGGTAGCGTTGGCGATGTTCTCGATCACTTGTTCTGGAGCGACTGAACAATCCACCGCTGCACAGGTATGAATGCCTAAATCACAGGGATTGCACTTGCCATCCCACTTTTCCAACTGCCATGAGGCGTTGAGAATTGCCGAAGGCCCAAGACGCGTACCGCCACCATATGACACAGTTTTTTCGTAGGGTACAGGCAATACATGAAACATGGCCTGTTGCGGATCAGCCTGATCTATCTCTGATCCCAGGAAAATTGGATAGTGTTCGCTTGAATCAGTATTCATGACAGTCGCTCTTTAAAGTCTATATAAGCAAATTCTTTGACCACATTCAGGTGATCGGTTTCGCTGTTCCAGATAGCCAGTGCCGGCAGTTTGGTGCCGTTAAAAGTGGTGGTTTTCACCATGGTGTAGTGACTCATATCCTCAAAAATCAGTCGCTGGCCGATTTGCAGAGGTTGATCAAAACTGTAGTCACCAATCACATCGCCCGCCAGACAGGTTAAACCGCCCAGGCGATAGGTATGCGCTTTTTCATCGGGCATGCCTGCGCCGGTGATGTCTGGACGATAGGGCATTTCCAAAGTATCGGGCATGTGACAGGTGGCTGAAGTATCCAGAATCGCCTGATTAAGATGATTCCAGGTCAGATCCAGCACTTCACAACTGAGGATACCGGTGCCAATCGCCACCGCCTCGCCCGGTTCCAGATACACATCAACATTGTGACGTTGTTTGAACGACTGAATCAGTTCCACCAGACCATTAATGTCATAACCTTCAGCAGTGATATGGTGGCCACCACCGAAATTCACCCATTGCATCTGTGGCAGCAAATGACCGAATTTCTTTTCTACCGCCTCGACCGTACGTTGTAATGGTGCAAAACCTTGTTCACACAAAGTATGAAAATGCAGACCACTGATGCCGTCCAGCGCAGTCTCATCAAGCTGTGACAAAGGAATGCCGAGACGTGAGCCCGGTGCGCAGGGATCATAAATTGGCACCGCGCCTTCTGAATGTTCGGGATTGATACGCAAACCAAAATGCAGTTCAGGTCGGTTTTTCTGCGCGGCAAGACACTGATCACGAAAGCGCAGCCATTGGCCACAGGAATTGAAGACGATGTGATGTGCAAACGTCAGCAGTTCATCAATATCGGCCTGGCTGAATGCCGCGGCAAATACATGCACTTCACCACCGTATTCCTCAAAGCCAAGGCGTGCCTCATGTAAACCACTGGCACAGGTGCCACTGAGATATTTTGCAGTCAGCGGAGCCAAAGACCACATTGAAAACGCTTTGAGTGCCGCCAGCACCTTAGCGCCACTGGCTTGTTGCACCTCATGCAAAATACGCAGATTTCGTTCAACGGCCACCTCATCCACCACAAAACAGGGCGATGGCAGACGCTGTAAATCCAGCTTGGAAAAATCAGTAAATTGCATGTTCTTCAAACACCCGAAGCATTGTTCAGTTAAAAAATATCAGCGCAGAGGCACAGGCCTTTGTTGGGTTTCATTGCATTCAACCCAACCTACATCATTGTTATGTTGATCGTATTGGAGGCATCGCCAACGACCGAAATAACACGTTTTTCTCTGTGACCTCTGTGTCTCTGTGGTTGATCTTTAAAGCCAATCTGCGCCTACCTGCATAATCTGCGGATAAACATTATTGTCATGCCGACCGCAGCGGAGGCATCTCCAACGGACGAAAAAGCCTTTGTTGGGTTTCATTGCATTCAACCCAACCTACATCATTGTTATGTTGATCGTATTGGAGGCATCGCCAACGACCGAAATAACACGTTTTTCTCTGTGACCTCTGTGTCTCTGTGGTTGATCTTTAAAGCCAATCTGCGCCTATCTGCATAATCTGCGGATAAACATTATTGTCATGCCGACCGCAGCGGAGGCATCTCCAACGGACGAAAAAGCCTTTGTTGGGTTTCATTGCATTCAACCCAACCTACATCGTTGTTATGTTGATCGTATCGGAGGCATCGCCAACGACCGAAATAACACGTTTTTCTCTATGACCTCTGTGTCTCTGTGGTTGATCTCTAAAGCCAATCTGCGTTCATCTGCGGATTGTTGTTTACCACTCATCCGTCGAGATTGAAACCATCCAGTTCAATCACATTCCATGGCAGGCCGTATTTGTTCATGTCTTCCATAAACGGATCTGGATCGAACTGTTCGATATTCCAAACACCCGGTTTTTTCCATTTGCCTTCCAGCATCAATTTGGCACCAATCATCGCAGGTACACCGGTGGTGTAGGAAATCGCCTGTGACTGCACTTCAGCGTAGCAATCCTGATGGTCTTTGATTTGGTACAGGTAAACGATTTTCTCTTTACCGTCTTTGATGCCCTTGACCACACAGCCGATACAGGTTTTGCCTTTAGTACGCGGCCCCAGTGTTGAAGGATCAGGCAATAATGCTTTCAAGAATTGAATCGGTACGATTTGCTGGCCGTTAAATTCAACCGCATCAATACCGGTCATGCCGACATTGCCCAGCACTTCCAGATGTTTCAGATAACTGTCGCCAAAGCTCATCCAGAATTGAGCACGTTTCAGGGTCGGAAAGTTGATCACCAACGACTCCAGCTCTTCGTGGTACATCCGGTAGATGTTGTAACTGCCGACTTCTTCCGGGCAGGTAAAACGAGCCTTTTTCGACATGGCCGGCGTGGTAACAAACTCACCGTTTTCCCAATGGCGGCATTCGGCGGTCACTTCGCGGATATTAATTTCCGGGTTGAAGTTGGTAGCAAACGGATAACCATGGTCGCCGCCGTTAACGTCGATAATGTCCAGCTCGTGGATTTCATCAAAATAATGTTTGGCAAGATAGGCGGTAAACACATTGGTGGCACCGGGATCAAAGCCACTGCCTAACAGCGCCATCAGACCGGCCTGTTCAAATTTTTCACGGTAGGCCCACTGCCATTTGTATTCAAACTTGGCAGTGTCCAACGGTTCATAGTTGGCAGTATCAAGGTAATCAATGCCAGCCGCCAGACAGGCGTCCATGATGGTCAGATCCTGATACGGCAAAGCCACGTTAATCACCAGATCCGGTTGCTCTTTCTGCAGCAGTGCAGTTAATTCCGGCACATTATCAGCATCGACCTGAGCCGTGCGAATGGGCCGACTCAACTGGGCAGCAATCGCTTTGCACTTGGCTTCGGTACGGCTGGCCAGCACGATCTCAGAAAACACTTCCGGCAACTGGGCACATTTATGGGTCACCACACCGCCAACACCACCAGCGCCAATAATCACTACTTTAGACATAAGCAAAACCTTTCCTGAAAAATGAATCTGCTGAAATTAACGTTCGAAGAAGGTGTAACCATTCATGCTGTCATTAAACGCCCGCAGCATTTGCTGACGCATAGGCACTGAAATACGACCATCACGCACGGCCTGCTCGGCAATTTTGCGAAATTGTTCCTGCATCATTTTGGGATCGTATTCAACATAACTCAGCACATCGGCAATGCTGTCGCCGTGGAATTCGCGAATAAAATCAAAACTGCCGTCTTCATTGATGTGCACACTGACCACGTTGGTATCACCAAACAGGTTATGTAAATCGCCAAGCGTTTCCTGATAGGCACCCACCAGGAATACGCTCAGATAATATTCTTCACCATGTTTCAACGGATGCAGCGGCAGGGTTTTGTGGATGGCATCTTCGTAAGAAAACGAATCAATTTTGCCATCGCAGTCACAGGTCATATCAGCCAGCACTGCAGAGCGGGTCGGCTCTTCATTCAATCGGTGGATGGGCATAATCGGAAACAGCTGATCAATGGCCCAGATATCCGGCAGTGACTGAAACAGACTGAAATTGCCGTAATAAATGTCTGACAACAATTCCGGCAGGCTTTCCAGTTCGGCTGAAATACGCCGTGCCTGTGGCAATAATTCAGAGATTTTTTCCCAGATGGCCAGCGCCAGATTCTCGGCCAGAGCCCGGTCTCGCAGTGAGGCCTGACCATGGTGGAACAACTCACGCAGTTCATCACGGTAATACAAGGAGTCGTTGTAACATTCCTGCAGGTTCTGTGGCGTCACATTGCTCAGTACCGAATACAGATTAATGATCATGTCATGGCTGTCTTCCGGCGCGGTTTCCGGGATCTTGCCCGGTTTGTGATCGCGCACCTCCAGCACATTGAACAGCAGCATGGATGAATAGGCCACCAGTGCCCGGCCGGATTCGGAAATAATTACCGGATGGGGAATTTCCAATGGATCCAGGCATTCCTGCAGGGTTTCGATAATGTTGTAGCAATACTCATCCAACCCATAGTTCATCGAGTGAGTACTGTTGGAGCGGGTGCCTTCATAGTCCACTGCCAGACCGCCACCAAAGTCGAGGTAGCCCATCGGCGCACCCTCTTCTATCAGGCCGGCATAGAAGCGGCAGGCTTCCATCACACCGCTACGAATATTACGAATATTGGGGATTTGTGAACCCAGGTGACTGTGCAGCAATTGCAGGCAGTGCAGCATATCCGCCTGTTTCAGCTGTTCAACCACTTCCAGCAAGGCATTGGTGGACAGACCAAAAATCGAGCGATCACCACTGTCGCCGTTCCAGTGCCCTTCCACTGTCGATGCCAGACGGATACGCATGCCAATCAACGGCTCAATACCCAGAGCTTTGCTGCGCTCAAGTATGGTGCTCAATTCGGTAGCGGTTTCCAGCACAAAAAAGCACTTGATGCCCATTTGCCGGGCATACAAGCCGAGTTCGATGAACTCTTCATCCTTGTAGCCGTTGCAGATAATCAGGCTGTCATGATCGCGCAATTGCGAAATGGCAATAATCAGTTCGGCCTTGCTGCCCGCTTCCAAACCATGATGATAGCGGCGACCATAGTCGGCAATTTCTTCAATAACGTGGCATTGCTGATTGACCTTGATTGGAAACACGCCGCGATAGTGGTTCTGATAGCCAGCATCCTTGATCGCCCGAGCAAAAGCCTCGTTGATTTGAGTGATGCGAATATCCAGCAGGTTTTCGATGCGTAACACCGCCGGCATATCCAGGCCACGCTCTTTCATGCCTTTGACGATTTCAATAATCGGCACCTGGATGGTCTTGTCACCAAATTGCAAGGAGACCACCGCATCACCGTTTTCCGAGATATCGAAATAATCGGCGCCCCAGTCGCGTACACCGTAGAGCTTGCTGCTCTGTTCGACATCCCAGTCCTGCACTGACTCAGTATGAGTCTCGGCACTGGCGTGTTTGGTCATCTGCATTCGCAAGACCCCCTAGGAAAGGTTAAAAATCGCGGGATTGTCACTATTTTAATGACAAATTGCAAAACTTTTATGACAGCACTGCCGCCGGAAAATATGCAATTTTATCAAATGATAGGCTGTTCTTCTGGTACACCGGTATCTGTGGCCGGGTCCAACACCATATTGAAGGCTTCAACGCTGTCGGCAACTTCGTCAGGACGGTTAAATCGCGCAATGTGAAACAGGGCCTCGCCCTCGTTCACCAGCGGGATATTGGTACGGCCAATGATCACGCCGCTACAACTGGCCAAGACTTGTGTTTCAGATTTTTCATCACCATAGGGCGCAGCGACCATACCCAGACAATCGCCTTTTTTGACATGCGCGCCCATGGGCATCAACATCCGGAAAATACCACTTTGTGGTGCCCGCACCCAAGTGCTGGAACGTGCCACAAACGGTTCCAGCGGCTTTAGTTGTTTAGTTCGTGATGGTGCCAGCATGCCGATTTTGCGCATTACCGCCAGCACGCCGCGTACACCGGCTCTGATGGCCAGCTCGTTAAAACGCAAAGCCTCGCCTGCTTCGTAAACAATGACCGGCACACCAGCCTGCTGACAGGCAAAACGTAAAGAACCTTCAATCAAACCGGAATTGACAATCACCGGTGCATTAAATGCCCGGGCCATTTCTTCGACGGCGCCATTGTCCAGCGCTGCACGAATCTGCGGAAGGTTGTCACGGTGAATCGCCGCAGTATGCAAATCAATGCCATGTGTGCATTTTTGCACCACTTCAGTCATAAACAGATTGGCCAGACGTGCCGCCAGCGAACCTTCTTCGGAGCCGGGAAAACAGCGATTCAAATCCCGTCGGTCTGGCAAATAACGCGTCTGGTTGATAAAGCCATAGACATTCACCACCGGGATGGTAATCAAAGTACCTGCGAGGCCTTTCAAACGTTTGCTGCGAATCAGTCTGCGAATGATTTCGACGCCGACAATCTCATCACCATGTACCGCACCAGAGACAAACAATATCGGGCCTTTACGCCGCCCGCGTATTACCTGCACCGGCATGCTTAGTGCAGTGTGCATGTACAAATCCGGCAGCGGCACATCGACCACCCGGGTTTGCCCGGGTCGAATCACTTCCCCGGCGATAATGAGATCGTCAGCCATTCAGCCTCGCCCTCGTGTTTTGGTTGTGCCGGATTTGGCATTCTTTTCGACAAAGTCGATGATCATCGAGGCAATGTCCTTGTTTGTGGCAGTTTCAATGCCCTCAAGTCCTGGTGATGAATTGACTTCCATCACCACCGGGCCGTGATTGGAACGCAACAAATCGACACCACAGACATTCAGGCCCATGGTTCTGGCTGCACGGACTGCTGTGCTGCGTTCTTCTGGTGTAATGCGGATGAGATTGGCACTGCCGCCTCGATGCAAATTGGAGCGAAACTCGCCTTCTTTGCCTTGTCTTTTCATCGCAGCTACGACCTTGTCTCCGACAACAAAACAACGAATGTCGGCGCCACCGGCTTCCTTGATAAATTCCTGCACCAGAATATTGGCTTTCATCCCCATAAAGGCTTCGATAACGCTCTCGGCAGCACTGGTTGTTTCAGCCAGTACCACGCCAATGCCTTGAGTACCTTCGAGTAGCTTGATGACTAGTGGCGCGCCGCCCACCATCTTGATCAAATCTTCAACATCGTCCGGACGGTGTGCAAAGCCGGTGACGGGCAAGCCTATGCCTTTGCGAGACAATAGCTGCAATGCACGCAGCTTGTCGCGAGAACGACTGATAGCGACCGATTCATTCAGTGGATAGACATTCATCATTTCAAACTGACGCAGTACCGCCGTTCCGTAAAATGTCACCGAGGCACCGATACGAGGAATAACGGCATCAAATCCTGTCAGGTTTTCACCTTTGTAATGAACCTCTGGCTTTAGCGATGTGATGTTCATGTAACAGCGAAGTACGTCCAGTACATGTACTTCATGCCCCCGGGCTGTGGCTGCTTCAACCAGTCGTTGTGTTGAGTACAGCTTGGGGTTGCGCGATAAAATCGCAATTTTCATTCAAGATCTCCAGAAGTTGCCGTCGATAGCTGCAACTGAATGTGTTCACTGAGGGGTTGCCCTGCAAGATAAGACAGGGTGGGATTGACCACTATATTACCAGCAGTCATCGCGGTGCGCCCCAGTAACATTCGAAACATCATCGTATCTCGATTGGTCAGGGTGATCTCAATAGGAAAGGTGTTTTTTCCGATGGTGACTGGCGTCTGAATCACGTAACGCATCTCACTGTGTCCGCCCGAATCAGTCACCTTGCGCTCATCAATGACCGGCGCTTCGCACCATTGCTCTGTGTTCAAGTCGCGCTGGTTGGGATGTACGCCAAAGCGCACCCACTTGTCACCGTCTTTATCAAAAGGCTCAACCGAAAAAGCATGTATGGCAGATGTTCTGGCCCCGGTATCAACTTTGGCCTTGATACGATGAATGCCAAGTTCTGGCAGACTCAACCATTCGCGCCATCCGACAACAATATGTCCCAGATCATCCTGCATGCTTACACCACTCACAAAACTCGCTTCCGGACAATTAGACATCATGCGTCGATGCCATTCAACGTTGTTGAGCAACGGGTTTGTTAATCTCTCCTTACCTCAAACTGAAAGCGTCAACGACAAAATGAAAATCCTGCTTCCCAATAGCCCACACAGGCGTTATAATTTCGCGCTTGTTGCCGGGGTGGCGGAACTGGTAGACGCGCCGGATTCAAAATCCGGTTGGGGAAACTCAGTGTGGGTTCGATTCCCACCCTCGGTACCATCTTATTATCACTTGTCAAAATCTTGATAAGTCAAAAATATCAGTAAGTTAGCGATATATTCTCCCGCACTGTTGGACTGGTGTGCGGGAAAAAACGCCAAATTGGTACATAAACTGGTACAGCGACTGGTACAACAGCAAAACGATGACGCCCTTAAATCTGCTAAGGAACGCTCATCATGCCTACCAAAAGAAAGGGGATCTTCTACTTTCGCCGCGCTATCCCCAAAAGCCTTCAAGCCAAACTGAACCGGCAAGAAATTAAATTCTCACTCAATACCCGTGACAAGCTCCAAGCTTTGCATCTTGAATGGCTGTGTGCTATCAAAGTCAACGAAATCATTGAGAAAGCGAAGGCTGGCATGGAATTTCCGAAGGGACCTCTTTTTAATTTTGAAAAGATCACCAAAACGGTTGCAGATAAAGATGGCAATCAAGTAACGGAAACATCCAAACGCATCGATCCGGATACGATCCAGGCTTTTAAAGACGCCGGTATTCCACCTGAAGTACTGCTCGCGATGGCAGAGCGGTTTCTGCAAGAAGAATCACCAACACAGCAAATTGCTAGTAGACAACACGCAGAACCTCACAACAATCTTCAGAATGACACGAGTCTGGGTGAGTATGTTGCGCGCTATACCCGCGAATATGCCGTCATACACAAACAGAGTTTAGGCCCCCGCCTACAAACACATCTTCGCCGCCTGACTGACATTATTGATCCCAATTTACCTATCGCAGATTTTAGCGTTGTGCATGCGGGACAGGTACGCGACAAAATCATTGCACTTCCTGCCAGGAACCGTCAGTACGCATCGTTGACGGTCAGTCAAACAATCGAAGCCGCCCATAAAGACAATCCTGACTACCTCAGACTCACGGCCAAAACCGCAAACTATCATTTAGAAACCTATCGCGCCCTCTTCAACAAAGCAGTTGCCGATAAGGTTTACCCCGAACGTGCTAACCCGTTTCAAGAGATCCGTGTTGCTGCCAAGGGCGTTGAAGCGCGTGCAGAGGCCAAACGAAAAGCCTTAAACAAACATCAGCCCTTTAGCGGCAAAGATCTGACCGCGATGTTTTCGACTAGTATTCATATGGCGTATGGCAGTAACTATTTTCACGAACAATTTAAATACTGGATCCCGTTGATCGGCCTCTTCACAGGAAGCCGAATGTCTCAAATTGCGTCGTTGTATTGTGAGGATATTCGCATGCAAAACGATATTTGGGTTATCGACTTTAACGAGAATTCACCAGATAAAATCGCTAAAACCAGTGCTTCTTTGAGAGTGGTGCCGATGCATCCACTGCTCGTCAAATTGGGCTTGCCGGCTTTTGCGTCACGCGTTGCAAGATCTGGTCAAAAAAGATTGTTTCCCGAACTGAATAATTTTCACAGAAATACCTACGCGAAACGCTTTGAAGACTGGTTTAACCGGACACTACTTATCGAAACTGCAGTGAGAGAAAATACACTCTCGAAAGACAAGACGTTTCATTCGTTTCGAGCAACGTTGCTAGATCTCTTAAAACAAGCAGGTTTAGAAGAGTCTGTCAGAAATCAAATCATTGGCTGGACGAAAAATGAAGACAAGGGCAATAACATTGCCCGAAACCATTATGATTCGCTCAATCTAAAAGTAATGCTTGATGCGCTCAGTAAAATTGAACTTCCTACATCACTCGAGCATTTACCTCCTTTTCCAGGTGATATCAAACTAAAATTCACACGGCCAACCGGTAATCAACACACCCGAAAATCAACTGCTGATCCTCTAGATCATAAAAGCAGATAGCAGTAGTTTTGGTTACCCTGATTTGGCTTGATGATGGAGCAAGCACATTGGGACTTCACTTTTATTATTCCCGGGATATCCTATTAGAGTGGATGTCCATTTTTGTCGCCTCGACTTATGTAGTGACGCAGAGGGAAAACGTTACATAGAGGCGACTGCTCCCCATACTTACTCGGGTAAGTATGGGGGGCCTGCGAGAGTATGCGATTCAGAGAAGAACAGCAGCTCGTCATGAAAAGTGAAAGGCCCCGGACGTCCTATTATCAGGATATCCAATGAGAAGGATCTCATATGCAAGATAAAACTTATAACGAATATCTGTCTTTGGCGAACCATTTTTTGGAAAGCCGATTCACAGACAGCAAGCCGACAGTGAAAACTGTTTCACAAATGCTTTGCGATGTCGCATGTGAATACCGACCGGCTTACTGGCGACGTTTAAAAACAGCCTTAGCCGTATATGCAGAAGATAAAGGTAACGCTGAAACCGCAGCTATAATTCGCGGACTTGTGAATCCGACGACGTCTTGTTCACCTCATCTTAAAAAGCACAAGCAGCGCAGGGTCAAATCGGTTTCTGATGAGGATCATGAAACGCTGATCGCTCACCTTAAAGCGCACAAAGATATCGAATGTCTGGCGGCTGTATTAACTGTCTATTTCACGGGTTGCCGGCCAGCCGAAATTCAAAACATCTCACTTGATGGAAACCAGACCATCACCATCGTAAGTGCAAAAAAGATTGATGCTATCCGAGGCTGTGACAGACAACTGAAGCTTTCTGATGAAGCCTATCAAACGCTAGCATTACTTTTACCAAATATTCCGCATGCAAAAGTTGGCAAAACTTCTGACATCAGCAGAATACAGCGTCGATTACAGCGACATGTAAAAAAGATCTGGCCGAAACGAGAACGCCATATTTCGCTGTACAGTTATCGACATCAGATCGGCGCAAACTTGAAAGCCAGTGGTTTCAGCCGAGCTGAAATAGCAGGCATCATGGGGCACAGTAGTCATGATTCGGTGGATGTGTATGGTGACAAGAGATCTTCAAATCAACGATTAGATGTAGAAGCGTTATTAGCATGCGAATCACTTCAGAGCCGACACTCTCCATAAATTCTGAAAGTGGATTTTATGAATATCAATTAAACATACCCCTGCTTGATCGCTTACTCAGGGGTAAGCGCCAAGGCAAGAGTTCGATTGTCAGCATCCCAAAGTCTGTTGAGTAAATGGAAAAAGACCCGCTGCATCCCCTACTGCGTTTTAACAGAGATAAAACTGGATGTATCAGCATGCTAATAATCATCAAGCTTATGAGTCGCATGCCATTCGACGCACTTAACATCTATCTGCCGGTTTGGATATCGCACCACCATCAAACAGCCATCAAGAAACGATAGGCACTTTGGCCCTCGGGTGGATGATCACAATCACTTCACACACCACCGGCGATCCAAGGAGTATTGATCATCATTGTCTATAGTAACCACTATAAACTCAAACGACCTATAATGAACATTATATGTTATATATCAATTAGTTAAGAAATCTTCTCGGCTTGCAATTAAGTTTTGGATGTGTTGTTATCGTCTCCCAAAAAGGAGGTCGAGTGATGCTCAGCGTTACAAAAATTTATAACAGTTGTCCTATCATCTTCAGAAACCGTCAGCGGCAGGGATCTGGGTCGCCATATGTCTATATCGACGTGATGCCCGGTTGGCTCCCATTGGTGTCTGATCTGTGTGCGGAGCTCGAGCAAGTCGCCCATGTCCAGATGGCAAATGGCGTAACACAAGCAGAACTCCCATCAGTACGATCGATAAAAACTAAATTCTGCCAGCTGCGCTGCTCTATCTCCGGCCGAAATATCGATCACTTGATTGCATGCTATTGCGAGAAAGCCAAGCACATTTGTGAGCAATGCAGCAGCGATATCAATACCGGAATCCTGGAATTTAATGAAACCTACCTATTGCTGTGTGAGCGTTGTGTAATGCAATTCAGGAGTCGACTATGACAAGCGATACGGGGGGAATTTACGAAGCACTGATTCCGATTTCAAACTGGAACATTCTCATCGAAACTGACGTGACGGGGAAAACCACTGAGCGCTTGATTGGACTCAACGAATCTGATGGTCTGGGACATATCAGCGAGAAAATTTTTCATTTTGATGAAAAAACGAAAGTTGCGTTAATGGAAACAGGCCCGAGGTATCAAGTAAATGGTGCACCCGGCCTGCCTCACAGCAAAACTATCGTCACCCTTACTAAACGCATAGGCTTTAAGCGGACATTAAAACTTCTTGGAAATGGCCGCGTGGACCATCTGAAATTTAGGTATCCCTTGTCATGATAACGATAGATGATGTCTGCCTTATTGAAGCAACAGCCATCATTGTGATGGCCACCGCGCTATCAATGAGCATTGCTGTGTCAGACAAGCATACTCCCGCTGAGGCAAAACAAGCGTTTCACGATAACGACAGCAGATTGCTGACAGCTTGTGATGGTATCACTGCTGCGGCTTATCTCTATGGCAATGTGTCATGCGGGTTTCTTGATGACTTAGTGATTGAAATCTGATGACCCAAAAATCGCTCAGAGACCGCTTATTTGAAGACGCACCCCAAGAACCAGAAAAATCGCCACATGATCTAAAAGGACCGACGCAGCAGATTTTTAACCCCGTAGATGTCTTCAAGGCGATAGCAGGCGAACAGAATGATAATCGTCTTAAAATCCTCTCTTCATTGCGCAGGCAGTATGAGTTCAGGCAACTCGCATGTTTTCCAGACGATTTTCTACTTAAGCTAAAGATCCTTGAAAAACAGTTCGGCAACTTCCATGAAGTCACTGCCATCTGCAGAAATGCTTTTATTCTTGGTGCTTTAGAACCGCCCAACGTCATAAATCTGCCGCCAATTCTTTTGCTAGGTCCGCCCGGCATTGGCAAAACAAGGTATCTTTCAGAGCTTGCCATGACTCTCGGTACTGCATTTTTCGATCTCGACTTTTCATCGTTGACATCCGGGTTCATCATCAGTGGCGGCTCAAGCAGCTGGCAGGATAGTAAACCAGGATTCATCAGTAACAGCCTGCTCAAGAGCGACTTTGCAAACCCCATTATCTTGCTTGATGAAATTGATAAAGCACAAACAGGAAGTAACTATGACCCGCTCGGGCCCATGTACGGTCTTTTAGAAAAGCATACCGCCAAAAGGTTTGTTGACGAGTTCCTGAATATAAAAATGGATGCGAGCGCTATTATATGGGTCGCTTCAGCCAATTATCCTGAGCGTATTCCTGAACCAATTCGCTCTCGGATGATTGAGATTTTTATAGATACACCCACACCCGAACAATCTTATGAGATTGTAAAAGCCATCTACCGGGAGCTATTAAATACACGAGCCTGGGGGAAACATTTTTCCGTGGAACTTGATCCGAAAGTCATCGTTCAATTATCAAGTTTGCCTGCAAGGCGGGTACGAATTGCCCTAGAAAATGCATTGGCCGTCGCAGCCATAAGGTCTCGAGGAAAAATGCGGCCTATCATCGTCATGCCACAAGACGTTTCACTCCATCGAGACCCAAAAAATAAATTCATCAAAATGGGCTTTTTGGCGTGATAATCATGCCTATAGATAAGCCTAGAGTCAGACCAAATTTGAACATACTGAATAACATAAAATAATAAAATATTATTTTATTTAGTTTGTCGGCACTCTGAGCGAGGACTGAACAGTTGCGTAAGCCGACATTGGGCTCAGTTAAAGCGGATATATTTGACTATATCAAAAGGTCCAATGTTCTCACATATATGGCGATGAGTCCCAAATCGGAATGTACTGTTTTGAACCGGCTTTTAAACCGTCAGTGAAAACGAGTTAGAACCCCTGTACTCCTACCACATTGCGATTGTACCGCAAAGAGCAATACAGTATATTGCAGTACATTTGCAGGCATTCTGGGAGAGTGTAATGGCTACCACCAAAACTGCGACGCTTACCATCCGAGTCGATCCCGGCTTAAAGGAGGCGTTGCGAGCAGCTGCGCAAGCGGAACACCGCTCTATCGCCAACATGATAGAAGTGCTCATCCGCGAGCATTGCGAGAAAAACGGTATAGCCATAGAGCAAGTCCAAGATTCAGATCAACGAGGGGAGCGTTAAGCATGATCAAGACCGTTAAGCAGGCGTGTCGTTTTAATCCTGTCATTCAGGATTACCGAATGAGCCAGGGAATTGAAAACCTGGCTGATCTCATTAACGACGCAGGTGACGGTAAAGAGTTCTTCTCTCGCAACTATGTTACCCACGGCATGGAGCAACTCTTCCGCGAAGGCATGCTTCGCCTATCCGGCAAATCAGACCAGGCTGTGTTTGAGCTCACCCAAGCCATGGGTGGTGGTAAAACCCACATGATGATTGCCCTAGGCTTGCTGGCAAAACATGCCCATCTGCGTCCAGATGTACTGCCTGCAGATTTAACCGAGCGCCTCGACTTTGGCAATGCTCGAATTGCCGCTTTCAACGGCCGTAACAACCCTGACAACTACATCTGGGGTGAAATTGCTACTCAGCTTGGCGAAGCCGAAAAAATCAAACCACACTGGATCAACGGTCCTAAATCCGTTGACCAGCAAAAATGGAAAGAGATTATCGGCGATACTCCCACGCTGATTATGATCGACGAGTTACCACCGTATCTCGATAACGCCAGCACTCAGGTCTATGGCTCTGGCACCTTGGCCAATATGGTGGTGTACAGTCTAAGCACCCTGATGAGTGCAGCACTTGAGCTGCCTAACTGCTGTATCGTCATTGCCAACCTATCTGGCAGCTATGGTGCGCAAACCAAAACGCTAAAAGAAGCCATTTCTAACCTGCAGCAAGAAACCCGCAGGCAGTCGATGACCATTACCCCGGTACAGCTATCAGGTAATGAAATCTATGAAATCCTCAAGAAGCGTCTGATTGATGAACTGCCGGATGAGCAAACCATCAGCGATGTCGCTGAGGAATACGCTCAGCAAATTAAAAAGGCAGAAGACGGCGGATACATCATTGCATCCAGTATTGAGCAAATCGCCGAACAGGTCAGAGAGACCTACCCTTTCCACCCATCGTTCAAGCACTTGGTTGCGCTCTTCAAAGAAAACGAAGGTTTCCGGCAAACACGTGGCTTGATGCAGTTTACCGCTCGCCTGCTGAAAAGCGTCGAGCAACGCCAGACAGATGATGTGTTCCTGGTAGGCACCCAGCATCTGGACCTCAACGACGAACAAGTGAAAGACGAGATTGAACGTATCTCGCCAAAACTGATTCCAGCCGTCACTCGAGATATTGCGGATAAAGGTGACTCCATTGCGGAAAGCATCGATGCCGAACAAAGCAACGATGCCGCCAGCCAATTAATGACACTGCTACTGGCATCGTCACTATCGCGTGCCGTGGGTGGGCGCATTGGTCTATCAGAAAGTGAAGTTATTGAATTCCTGGCTGCGCCTAACCGCAAGGCCGATGAATTCCTGGATGCCCTGCAGAAGCTGCGTGAACAAGCTTGGTACCTACACCGTGAAGACCAGCGTTTCTTTATCAAAGAAACCGAAAACCTGTCGCGCCAGATTGAGCGTAACGCCAAGGAAATTCCCCAGCCGAAAATTGATCAAGCCCTGATTAACCGGCTCAAGGGAATCCTTCAACCTAATCGCCGCAACGTCTATCAGGAAGTGCAGATTCTGCCGCGCATGGACGAACTCAAACTGAGTGGTCCTCGTGTCCTGATCGTGATTAAGCCTGATGGCAAAGTACCACCTAGTGAACTCACTAATTTCTTCGAATTTCAGCAGGAAAAGAACAACCTGCTGGTGCTTACCGGGCAAGACAGCATTATGGCCGATGCCGTAGAGGATCGCCTGCGCGAGCTCTATGCCATCGAGCAGATTGAAAAACGTCTCAAAGCTGGTGACACCTTATTTGAAGAGGCTCGCGACCGACTTGAAGAAGCGGAAGGCCGCTTTACCAAAGCGCTGTCCGCCGCATACAACACCATTCTTTTCCCAGGCATCGATGAGCTCGACGGCTCTGAGCGACTGCTTAAAGTCACCATCGACAATGGGTTGAAAGTGGGCGAAGGCGATCAATCCGCCGAAGTACAAATCGAAAACTTGATGGCTGATCCACGAGCCAACTACAAACTGGCCGCAGACCTGAAAGATGACTTCGGCCAGTACTTCGCGATGGCCGAATCTGAACTGTGGCCTTCCGGTGCAGCTAATCGTCGCACCCCATGGAAAGATGTCGTCAACCGCGCCAAATGTAACCCAGGCTGGCCTTGGATGCCTGGTAGCGGCGGTATGGACACATTAAAAACCGAGGCCTTGAAACAAGGTCGCTGGCGCTTGGGCGAAGACGGATACATTGAAAAAGGCCCATTCCCGAAAGAGAAAACCAGTGTCAACGTCTCGCTGTTGGGCACCAGCCAGATACGGGAGAGTCGCTAATCAGCCTAACACCGCGTAATGCGGGTGAGAGTCCGGTTATCTATTACTCGACCAAACCTGAAGTGCTCGAGACCGACCCGAAGATTGACGATCTGGAAAACTTCAGCACTGCGGAAGGCACCCTGTATTTCAAAGTCGCCGATCCGACCGGCAAATATGAGACCGGTCCTGCCACCCGCTGGGTGGCAGACCTTAAAGTGCGACACCAGATTGAACCTTCCGCCGATAAGCGCAAGGTCACCCTGCAGTGCACACCGAAAGCCGACATGTTCTACACGTTGGATGGTTCAAACCCCAAAGACGGGCAACCCTATACCGCTCCGTTCGAAGTGGGCTCGGAAGCGGCCCGATTGCTGGTTTATGCCAAATCAGGTGAAGCAACCAAAACAGCCGACTTCCAGATCCCGCATAGCGGCGATAAAACAGTCCAGATTGATGACACCAAGCCCGCGCGCCTGAACAGTGGCAAGCGTGTTCCACTGGATACGACGGACAAAGTCTTCACGGTTATTAACCGCTTTAAAGACCAGGCCAACACCCGTTTCAAAGGTGTACGAATTGAGATTGGCGAAGGTGAAAACACTGTGGGTATTCGCTTTGGCGAACGCCAGATCACCGCTGCAATGATCGAGGCCACCGTTAATAGCCTGCGCGATGTACTGAATGAAGCTGATGCCAATGTCTCAATTGCAGTCAGAGACGGCATCGATTTTGAGAACGGCTTTGAAGCCAAAGAGTTCGCCAAATTAGTTGGCATCGAGTTAAAACCGGGCGACATTGCTCAAGACGACTAAGCGCCGCTTTTAGCGGCACGCTTTGAAAAAAAGAGAGGCAAGAATATGGCAAAGGCACCATCAAAGACAACCAAAACAGCGGTGAAGCATGCAACGCTGGGCTTTGGTGTGCCTGCCACCAGCGACCCTCACCATTTTAAAGTGATTATTCCAAAGGCCAACACCGGCAAAGTACAAATCAGCGAGTACCTAGGTCTTCAGGCACAAAGCGACGAGTTCGCGGTGATTGATCGCGTATTGCTCGACCGCCCTCGCTGGACCGCCATTCGCGCAGAGGTACAACGCACCTTTAATGCCCGACTCAAAAACCACGATGTCAAAACCGCCTCCTGGAAAGTGGGCGAAAACGTCGTGGACCGTTTGCTGGGTAAAGAGTTGTGCGTATTGGCTTGGGCTGTGGAAGGCATGGATATGGAAAAAGTACCGGTAGCTGTGCGCAACTGGCTGGCCCTTCGGCCAGAGGAACGCTGGTGGCTGTTTGGTATGACCGCCATGAGCACCGGTGGCATTAACGATGGTGAAAAAGGCTGGCGCCTCGCCTTGCGACATGCGCTGGGTGATGTTGCTCAAAGCGAGCAGCTCAAACCTCGCGAGCGCAAAATTGTACGCAATCAAATACAGGAGCCGGATGTTCCCTATCTGGACCTGTTTGGAGACGAATATTAAATGACAGAACTAACACCATTCGCACTCAAGGATGCGCCCGCACTCATTGAAGCGGTATATCCAGTTCAGAAAGTATCTTTTGAAGCGCAACAGGAGAGAACCTCAGTACAAAGTCAAACACTGACTGGCCTGGGCTCTTATTGGAAAGGTCGAAAGCCTCTTATATTAGTGCGGAGCATCATCTTGGGCTCTTTGCTGCCGCAAACCAATGATACTGAGAAAGATCTTGAAATATTTGAAATGCTTATGGGTTTTGATCCAATAAGTTTGGCAAAGCGAGCTGTTACATTGGGTTCAATCAAACCAACAGATATAATCTCAGCTATTACCATACCCAATCCATGGGATTTTTTTTCTCACAACATAAAAGCTGATGATGATCGCTTTGAAGAGATCAGCATCTTGCAGGCTCCATTCAATAGCAATGAGCTAGGGATAAAAGTTAGGTGGCAGAAAGACGTTGATGATGATGCAAAAGTGCCACTTTTCAAAAAATATTTAGATCAGCTTGAGACATATGAAGAAAAATCCTTATTGTGCAAACGACCGGAAGAGTGTGATCAAAAATGGTTATCGAACCACATCTGGGGAAAAGTTAATTCACATTTTTCTTCGTTTTCTATAAATGCCAATAACATTAATTCACTTGTGGTGCAGCTTGGTATTCTTAGGTTTGGACGAAAGCCGAAAGTCGGAGATGTGTTCTCCGGCGGAGGCTCCATACCCTTCGAGGCAGCCAGGGTTGGTTGTGATGCATTCGCCAGTGATTTAAATCCTGTCGCATGCATGTTGACTTGGGGGACGACAAACATTATTGGAGCGTCGCCTGAAGAGCGAAAAAAAAATAGAAAGTGCTCAACAAAGGCTCGTGGACTCAGTTGAGGAAGAAATTGAGCAGCTTGGAATAGAGAAAGATAGCTTAGGCAATCACGCCAAGGCTTTTTTATGCTGTCTAGAAACCAAGTGTCCAGAAACTGGATGGCTCGTGCCCCTCATCCCTAGCTTGGTTGTATCGAAAAGCCGAAATGTAATCGCTAAGCTTCGTCCAGATTATGAAGCAAAACGATTTGAAGTCGATATAATTTCTGACGTTTCCAATGAAGAATTAAAAGTAGCAGAAAAGGGAACGGTGCAAGACGGCAGCCTCGTTTATGAGCTAGATGGGAAAACGTATAGAACTCCTATAAAGACCCTTCGAGGGGACTATAGAGATGCCGAAGGTGGAACAAAAAACAGACTAAGAAAATGGAAAAAAGATGACTTCAAACCCTTAGTGGATGACATATTCAAGGAAAGGATATATGCCATTCAATGGATTACTAAGGAAACGCTAAATCTCGGCAGGCAAGAGACTTATTTTTCAGCCGTTACCGATGAAGATCTAAGTCGTGAACTGATCGTTGAAGCCATTGTTAAAGAAAATATTTCCAAGTGGCAAGCTAATGGAATTGTGCCCGATCTTGAAATTGAGTCAGGATACAATACAGATCAGCCCAAAAGAGAACGCGGCTGGCAATACTGGCATCAGTTGTTTGCTCCACGGCAATTATTGATAGCAAGTATAGTTAAGGAAAAAATACTCGAACAACCAATCGAAATGCAGGCGGCTCTTTCTCTGTCTCTCGCAAAGATGCTCGATTGGTCAAGCAAATTATGTCGTTACGGTACAGGTGCAGCTAGAGAATCAATCACACAAACATTTTATAATCAAGCCTACAACACAAACTACTCGTATGGTGTCAGATCATTCGTAACAGGTAAAAATTACCTGTTTTTGACTAGTTCAACAGCCACAGTAAAAGGGAGTATGGAGGTCAAAAACAGCGAAGCCGTAAGCATTGATAGCAACTGCGACTTCTGGATTACCGACCCTCCATATGCAGACGCCGTAAACTACGATGAAATGTCCGAGTTTTTTATTGGATGGTTACGCAGAAATCCACCCAAACCATTTGATGAATGGACCTGGGATTCGCGCCGCGCCTTAGCCATCAAGGGCTCTGGTGACGACTTCCGCAAAGGCATGGTCAAGGCCTATAAAGCCATGGCAGACCATATGCCCGACAATGGCATGCAATGCGTAATGTTCACCCACCAGGATACCGGCGTTTGGTCGGACATGATTGGTATTTTCTGGGCATCCGGTTTGCAGGTGGTTGGCGCATGGTACATCGCCACGGAAACCAGTACCGAGCTGAAAAAAGGCGGTTATGTACAAGGTACAGTGATACTAATGTTACGTAAGCGTCCTGCCGGCGAGAACGCGGGCTTTAAGCAGCGACTGCTCCCAGCCGTGCGAGCGGAGGTAAAGCGCCAGATCGAAACCATGATGCACCTGAATGATGAGGTGAAAGACAAGCTGGGCGAACCAGTCTTTAACGACTCTGACCTGCAAATGGCCGGTTATGCAGCAGCTCTCAAGGTTCTAACATCCTATACCCATATTGGCGGTGAGGATGTAACCAGCTTTGCCCTGCGGCCACGCACCAAAGGTGAAGTCACGGTTGTGGATGAGATCGTGCAACAAGCCGCCGAAGCCGCAAACAGTTTGCTGGTGCCTGAAGGTTTAACTGCCGATACCTGGCAAAAGATCAACGGCATTCAGCGCTTCTATTTGCGCATGATGGACATTGAAACCTCCGGCGCCTCTAAGCTCGACAACTACCAGAACTTTGCCAAAGCCTTCCGCGTTGAAGATTACGGCCGGGTAATGGGCAATATGACTGCCAACAAGGCACAACTGAAGCGGATTCCTGAGTTTGCCTCTCGCGACCTAACTGACAGCACTGAAATCGGCTCCACTTGGCTAGGCCACCTGGTTATTGGCTTGCAACAAATACTCAACGAGAAAGAGCCACAGACGGTTATCAGTCAGCTACAAGCAGACTTGCCAGACTTCATGGAGGTCCGGCCAATACTGATCGACATGCTGACCTTTATTGAGAAAAAGGCCCCAGAAAAAGCCACTCGCGATGCTGCTGAGGTGTTAGGCGCGCGCTTGAAGAATATGCGTGCCTTGGGTCAGTGATAAATAGAGCAATGATAGTGGTGCCAATAGAGATAAGAAGCCAATGAAACGATTAGTTGAATAAGAACCAAGGATGGAGATTCCGCAGCAATGAGCATTCGTCGATTTTCATCGCGCACCCATAGGCTCGACAGTAGCTTCTTGCTGGAGCACCTCAAAGGTGCTCGCAGTTATAAGCGTATTGCCGGTTACTTTACTAGCTCGCTGTTTGAAGTCGCCAACGAGCTGATTGAGTCCATCCCCGATGTAAAAATCGTCTGCAATGTGGATATCCATCCCGACGACCTGAAGGTGGCTCAGCTGCGTGAGTCGAAGATGATCGGCCGCTGGAATGAGCGGGATATTGAAGCCGAAAGCTTGCTCAATCGTGACCGCTATCGCCGTCTGGACAGCTTCCTTGCCAAGCATGGCCAGGTCATCCGTGTTGCCCCCGACAGCATTTGCGGTTTTCTGCATGGCAAAGCGGGCGTTATTGAGCTGGCCGACGGCAAAAAAATTGGCTTCATTGGCTCGATGAACGAGACCAGCAGCGGCTGGCAACGTCACTATGAAATCCTGTGGGAAGACGAATCACCGGAAGGCGTACAGTGGATTGAGCAGGAATTCGACTTTTTGTGGAATGCTGCTCGCCCATTACCTGAAGCGGTGATCCGAGAGGTGAAACGCCGTGGCTATCGCAGAGAGGTGCTGTTTGAAGATATTGTCGAAGACGATGATATTGCACCCGCTGCGCTGATTGAGTCCCCACTGTATCGCCAAGGCTTCTCATTGCAGCCCTGGCAACAAGGCTTTGTCAGCGAGTGCGTTCGCCATTATCACAACCACGGTGTTGTGCGTTTACTGATTGCTGATGAGGTTGGCCTTGGTAAAACCCTATCCATGGCCACGGCGGCGCTTTCGCTGTGTTTGCTGAGCGACAGAGAGAACAAGAAGCGTAAGCCCGTCATCATTTTCGCCCCAGCTACCCTCTGCGAGCAGTGGCAAGTAGAAATGATTGATAAGCTGGGCATTCCCTGTGCCCGCTGGCAAACCCAAAAGAAAGCGTGGCTGGACCCTGAAGGACGAATCATTTCTCCCTCAGGGCAAGAGCACATTGCCAAGTGTCCGCTGCGCGTTGGCATCGTATCCACCGGGCTAATGATGCGCGATTCATTAGAAAAGCAGCATCTGCTGGGGTTGCGCTTTGGCGTGGCAATATTGGATGAAGCCCATAAGGCGCGCAGTCGGCAGGGTTTCGGCAAAGACGCCGGCACCCACAATGAATTGCTGGCCTTTATGCGCGAGATTGCTGCGCGATCAGACCATGTCATTCTGGGCACAGCAACACCTATTCAAACCCGCCCCGAAGATTTGTGGGACTTGATTGGTATCCTACATCAGGGCAGTGGCAATTTCGTACTCGGCAACGACTTTGCCAAATGGCACCGTCCACCTGAGGTACTGCCTATTTTATCTGGTGAACAGCGCGTTACCGAGCCGAGCTTCGCTTGGGAACTGCTGCGCTCACCACTGCCCGTCGTCGATTCAACCAATGAACAGTTCGCACGCCGCTTATTTAGCTCTCTTCGTCAGGATCTTGGATTAATTAATCAGAACGACAAGTGGGACATTAAGAACACGCTTTCTGATCTATCAGATGACTCGCTGGAATATCTCGAAGATGAATTGGATAGAAATATTTCGGGTGCCAGTTTTTTTCAGCGGGAAAATCCATTTATCCGTCATGTCGTTTTACGTAAACGTGTAACGCTCGAGGATGCCGGACTTTTACCACGCATAGGCGTCGACTTGCATCCCGACCGGGAGTTGTCGAAGGAAGTCCACCAATTTAACAGCTTGTTCGAGGGTAAAGCGCTGCGAACAAGCGAGGATTTCAGGCAGGCCTACGCCGAAGCGCGGCACTTTGGTAAAGCCCTTGCTCAAAGTGGCAAAGGCAGCGGGTTTATGAAAAACCTGATGGAGCAACGGATTTGCTCAAGTATTGCGGCTGGATTGAACACTGCTCGAATGCTGCTGGAAGGCCGAACTGTTCGTGAGGAAAGTGACGAACAGCTGATAGAGGTTAAAGCCGAAAGCCCAGATGAAATTGCCGTTCTCGAGCGAATGATCTCCCGGCTTGAGCGCATTGAAGAAGACCCAAAGCTCAACGCTGTAATCCATTACCTTGAAAAAGAGAAGTGGCTAAAGTTTGGCGTCATTATTTTTAGCCAGTACTATGACACGGCGAAGTGGGTTGCAGATTCGCTCGCCGAGCGTTATCCAGACCAGGCGGTAGGCCTGTATGCCGGTGCAGGTCGCAGTCGACTGTATCAAAAGGGTGACAACGTCAATATTGAACGGGAAACGCTGAAACGTATGGTGGCTGAGCACCAGCTAGAAATCATGGTGGCCACCGATGCAGCCTGCGAGGGGTTGAACCTTCAGACGCTGGGCACCCTAATCAATATCGACCTGCCATGGAACCCTACTCGTTTAGAGCAGCGTATTGGACGCATCAAGCGCTTTGGTCAGGTACGCGAAAAAGTCGACATGCTAAACCTCGTCAACGAACAAACTGTCGACGAAAAAGTTTACGAAAAGCTGTCCGAGCGGATGCAAGACCGTTACAACCTGTTTGGCTCGCTGCCCGATACCATTCGCGATGAATGGATTGAAGATATCGAAACCATGGGCGAAAAAATGGATGAGTACATCAACGCCCAGAAGCAGGCCAATGGATTTGATCTGCGCTATACCGAGACTATGTCTCCATCCGAGAAAGACTGGCGGGATTGCTCCAACGTACTCTCGCGCCGTGATTTTACTGAACTGATGACATCCGGATGGAGCGAAAGCAAATGAGCGCAGGAAAAATGGTCACTTACGATCAGCTTATGCTGCCGTTAATGAAAGCGCTCGTTAACCTGGGTGGTTCAGGCAGCATCGATGAGATCTATGAGGCCGTGGTCGAGCTTGAGAAGTTTGATGAGGCAACGCTGGCCATTTTGCACAACCCCGAAAAAAGCAGCCAAACAGAAATCGGTTATCGCTTGGCCTGGGCACGCACCTATCTGAAGAAGGCCGGATTTCTTGAGAATTCTTCGCGCGGTGTCTGGGCGCTTACGGATAAAGCGCGGCAAGCGCCAGAAATTGATAGCCGCGAGATCGTGAATTATGTGCGGTCACTGGATAGAAAAACTTCTCAAGAAACGACAGACCCATCCGATCCGGCAGCGTCCGTTGATGAGTCACCCGAAGAGGTGTTGGCCTGGCGAGAGAAATTGCATCACATTCTGATTGAGGAAATGAGCCCTGACGCCTTTGAGCGGCTTACACAAAGGATGCTCAGAGAATCAGGCTTTGTTCATGTCGAAGTAACCGGCCGTACCGGTGATGGTGGCATCGATGGCAAAGGCATCGCCAGAATCAATGGCTTGATGAGTTTCCACATCGCCTTTCAATGCAAAAAATACAAAGGCTCAGTGGGCGCACCGGAGATTCGGAACTTTCGCGGCGCCATTGTCGGACGCGCCGACCGAGGCATGTTCATCACCACAGGAAGCTTCACCAGGGCGGCTATTGAAGAAGCCAACCGTGATGGCGCGGCCCCCATTGATCTTGTCGACGGTGATCAGCTCGCGGACAAATTGAAAGAGTTGGCTTTAGGTGTAAAGACAGAGCTTGTTGAAAAGGTGACTGTTGAACCGGAATGGTTTTTGAGCTTGTAGTGAGTGCTATGGAATTAGGCAATCAAGCAAAGAGGAACAAGTGCGCTCAATGAAGGTAAAAAATGCTGCAATCACCTATACCGCATATGACTATCAAACCCTGCAGGGAGTAAAACTTATTGCGGAGTGGCTTTGCAGTCCAACCAAGTATTCAAGAGTGGCATTTGAGGCAGACGAAGACGCCAATGATACACCTGCGGGCATTGATGATATCGTCGGCGAGCGACCAGATGGCATTAAGGATTTCTGGCAGGTTAAATTTAGCCCGTCACCGCACAAAGATGAAAACCGACTTTCTTGGGATTGGCTGTTAAGTGTCTCAGGTAAGACCAAAAGGTCCCGTTCAATTTTAAGAAAACTATACGACGCTATTGTTTCAGTCCCGACTGAAAATCTAGGTGATGTAGTTTTACTAACAAATAAGCTGCCCGATAAAGACATAGAGGGATGCCTTTCTGGTTCAAAAATCCTATTTGAAAAGATTGATAACATCACAAAGAGCTTGATCGCAAACCAGCTAGGAAGCGACAAAGAGGCTGAATATCTTTTTTCAAGATTAGCAGTTCAACACAGCGACGGTGATTACCACGTTACTAAGCGTTCAGTACAAGCAGGACTTTTACATTTTTCTGATGACGCAGGAGTTGAGAGACTAATTTCGCGATCGCGTGAATGGGCAATGTTCAAAGACAATCCACCTGGCGGTGGGTGGATTCATCTTCACCATATTAGAGAAATCTTGTCGCCCAGGCGCCCTGAGCCGATTCCGGAAATTTTCTTTGTCCCAGATGATTATTGCCTTCCTGATGTTGATTTTCACAGCAGCATGATCGAAAGGATTGGCGCCTCGCGTGGAGAGGTGATCACCTTAACTGGAAAACCTGGGGGCGGGAAAAGCACCTACATTTCTTTTCTATGCCAGGAATTAGAACGCACTGAAATCCCCTTTGTCCGTCACCACTATTTTTTATCTCTGGGGGATTCCACAGCTGATCGCGTAAGCCCAAGGATTGTTGCCGAATCCTTACTTCACCAAATTAGCAGCATCCACAAAGATGCAGGAGCAAACACAAACCAGCCAGAGAACCTTTCTGAAGCGATAAGGACATGCGCAAATTACTACAGCGACAAAGGCAAACCCTTCGTTGTGCTCATAGATGGCCTAGATCATGTTTGGCGGGATAACGCCAAAGATAAAAAACCACTGGATGAAATATTCAAACAACTTCTACCAGTGGTAGATAACTTGGTCATTCTAATTGGGACTCAACCGGTAGATGACAATCTTTTACCAAACATCTTGCTTTCAAACTCACCAAAGCAAAATTGGTACTGGTTACCAGAGATGTCAGGTAATTCCATTTATGAGTTTTTGAAGCTTTGTGTAGAATCCGGACGATTATATCTAAACTGCCACGAAAGCCATCGGAACGAAGAGATCCAAAATGGTGCTAATGCATTACTGCAGATAACAAATGGTTATCCACTTCATGTTATTTACTCAACTGAGTATATTTCGAGTCACGGACTAGCTCTGTCTCAATGGAATATTGAACGGCTACCGCCATGTACAGATGGAAATATAGCAAATTATTACAACGAATTATGGAATTCGCTCAATTACAGACAAAAAGATGTTCTTCATCTTAGCTGCGGCTTTAAATTTGCTTGGCCTAGACAAGCGATCAGCCAGGTAGTAAACGATGAACATGATAAAGCGCCGAGTGTCGATGCTGTTTCGCACTTGCTGTCTGAAACCATCTCTGGTATTAGGCCTTTCCACGAAAGCCTTGTAGTATTTGTTACTAGTCTCGTCGATCATAAAGAGCGTATAAAAGCGTTACTACCAGATGTCTGTGTTTGGCTTCAAGCGGAAGCGCCAACTCACCTCAAAGACCAGTGGCTTTGGTCCTGCCAAGCCATGAGTGGGAACACCATTGAACTGCGACAAGGCATAAAGCGCGACTGGGTTTTGGATAAAGTTGTTTTAGGAATGCCGGTTGATGCGTGCATAAGATTATTGTCAGAAGCGGAAACCTATGCCTTCGACGACTGTAGCTATGCGGAGGCCTATCGGCACAGACATCTGAAAACTAGACTAATCAACGGGCCTGAATTCCAAACTTGGGATTCAACTTTGCTCGAAACCTTATCAATAGTTGGTGCTGACGCTCATGCAATTAACGAGATTTTATCCAGAGAAAATGAATATAGCCCCTTAAAACTATCAATACTTTCAATAGTGATGTGGTTTCGCGGTGAAATTAATAGAGCTGCCGAATTATCCAGAAAGGCAATTGATCGTTACAGAGCTAAAACAAAATTATTAGCCTCACGCAATTCACAAAATGAAGAAGTCGAAGCCATCACCATAGTCAAAGCAGGCACACTAACCGATAGCCTTAACTATGACGCAATATTTGACAATGGAAACTTTGATAATTGGCCAGACGGTTATATCGCCAGCTTAAGATCTGCATGCCTTATCAAAAAGGATATCAATCTTCTGATTCGCGCTTGGAAATGTCTACCTGTCGGTTCGCCACACATTGAAAAAATTGAGCTGGATGCTATTAGGTTGAGTATCTTAGAAGATGCTGATATCTGCTGCTGGCCGGAGTTCAAAAGCTTTTCTTCTCATGGGGTCAGCGGATTCTTTCGGGCATATTCAAAAATAACACCGAGCGATATCCAGGCAGAGACTCTTGATGATGAAAATCAGTCAGCTTATAGAGTCACAACTTCACAGAGTTATCACACTTGGTTTTTCTCCTCTTTGCAGCTCAGAATTGTCGCTGAGGGAGATTTTAGCTGGCTTCCGGTACGAGCAGAATCCGAAAGGGTGGACGTTTCGGATCACTATGATCTTCTAAACATGCTGGCCGATATTATTGTGGTCGAGATTCTGGCCGGAAGCGTATTAACCTTTGACCTGGTTTGCTCGCTGTTTCCTGACAATTCAAATATCGAAGACGCTCACTGGGAAAAGCGCCGAGCAGACATTTCTTTTAAGAGAGAATGGATCGAAATTGCCGCAGATTGCCACTTGTTAACGACCAGGAGAAAAATATCGTCTGACGAGTTCGATAATGTTTTGAATTTTGGCATTTTTCGATCCAGCTGGCTCAGGCTCTGGTACAAGGAGCTAAAGCTTGAACTGTTATCTGATGGTGCGGCAAAACAGTTGATTGACCAAGAAATATTGCGCCTAGAAAGCGAGCTTGAGGAAACGATCGAAAAATCAAATGGGTACCTAGAGCTTGCAGAAATTGCTTTTCAGCACGATATTCAAGAGCATTTCAAGAAATGCTTGAGGACCACATGGGATTTTGTTCTCGGATATGGACACCACAAAGATCCAACTATATTTGATGTTCTTAATGCAATTGAGTATCTGTCAAAAAGTGACCCAAAATCTTCACTGCAAATGTTGGAAAGAATTTCACCTATCGTGTTTAACATTTCCAAATTTACAGATGGGGATGAAACTAGGCATTCAAAACACTCGATATCATCATTAGTGGCAAAGCTGAATCCTCAAACTGCCGCTTCAATATATGACCAAGAGCTTCGCGATGGAGAATGGTACTATGCAGAAGAGACCATTCAAAGACTGATTGAACAATCCGATTTATCAGCACTAATTACTAAGCAGCTATTTTTAACCGGACTGCCTACTTCATGCCACGAAACTATCAGAAAGAAACGCGATCTTGGAGATGCTAACGCAACAGATATCGCGTCAAACATTAAAAACCATCTAGGCATCGACGTTCTCGATCAACATGACGAAAATACAAAAAAGCCAGACGAATTTGATGAAAAAATCACGTTGAACCCGGCCGACTACCCTCCTGAATCCTTCGAGCAATTAGCAGATGACTTAAGAGGAAAAATAAGCACTGGGAAATTTTGGAAGCGTTGGTACCAATTTTGGCTAGATCAAGACAAGGAATCTGATCTCATTCAACATTTGATGCCGCACGTTCTATCATTCACTGAGCGTTACGATGACAAGCGATATCTTTTGGATTTGCTATTTCGAAGCCAGAGAAATATATCTGGAAAATCTAAGGCATTTGATTTATTGGCTTTGGCGCACAGCGCGATGAATGGTTGGTCCAACTGGTTTGAAAGTTCTGAGAAAAGTATTGAAAGGCTTGGAATAGTTGCAACTCAATACGCCAACAAAATTGACGAATTTATTAGACTAACAAGTGCACAACCTGACACCTGGAAGGACAAATTTGGCAGCCTAATCATACCCAATGACAAGCTCGTATTTTTGCTTTCACAAGCCGGAAGGATAGATGAGGCGATACAACTAACCATCGCCATGGTAGAAGAATTGGAGGACAGTGTCCGCAATCTTAATTTGCCCAAGCCTGATTGGGATTGGGAAACTTCGGACAGCCTTGATGAAGCCTTGAGCAAGCTTCTAATTTCAAGGCTTAAATGCCCTATCCCGTCAATTAAACTGTGGACTATCGAACAGATTTCGCTTCTGTTGAGCAGCCAGAAAACAAAAATTGAGTCTCTGTTAGTACAGGATTTGGCTAGCCGAAAGCAAGAATCTGAATGCGTAGAGGTGCTTTGCGTTTTTTATGTCGCGCAATCAAAAGGATATAAATGCCATCAAGATCTTGGTCGACATATCAAGGCAAGATCAACGCTGTCTGATTTGCTTATTAAAAGCTTAATTCCAGGCTCAAGTGATTTCGGTGAATATGCTTATCCATTTACTCCACATATTTGTCTCGGGCCTGATAACCATAGGTTCAGCTACTTTCAAGGCAACCACGTTCCGCGTCTATATTTTTCGTGGTTACAGAAAGAAGAGCGCCGAACAGGGATACCTTTCACAAAGTATTATGAGTTAGAGTGGTGTAATACTTTCGAGTATTTGTCACCGGCTGAAACCCAGATTGATTTTTTTCTTGGCAGTGACCGTCAACGCTCTACTGGCCAGTTCTACACGCAAGCTAGCCATCGGGGGCGATCTGCTTACCTACGAACTATCGAGATAGCAAAGCAATTCTATGGCATGCCAGACACCTATGCTGAGCACCTCTCTATACTTGCTCTGCCAATTGAACCTGCATACACGGGGATAAAACCTTATAAGCCCTCTTGGCTGCCGAAATGGGACAGTAATTGGAATACAGACGAGAATGGCATAGCTCAGTTTGTTAAGCTTGCTATAGGAAATTTCGATTCAATTAACGGCTCGCAATGCTTATTAGCTTTTTCACTACCAATCAAAATTGACGAAAACACGTGGATTGATGTGGCGGTCGCAAAAGCTTCTGTGACCGAACAATCCGCAGAGGGATTCGAATTAGAAGAACGCTCTGGATGTATTTCTATAGGAAATCTACTTGATCCAGAACTCGCCTACGAGTTTCAAGATGACGATCAAATTCCGGCTGGAGTAATGGCCGTTACACCATACCCATTCAACAGATATGGGCATTGGCATTCTGATATGGAGACACGCTGTCTATACGTTCCAAAGAGTAATTTAAAAGACAAAAGAATTGTTGGCAAAACTGTTGATGGTGCTTTCTGTTATTACCTGGATGGAACAAATATAGGATTTTCCCAATTTTGGCACTCTGGATGGCAACCAATCCATCCTAAAGGTATTCGATCTCTGTGTGGCTCTTCGACAGTGATTTACAACGAAAGACTTGTTGACTGGTACAGCGCAAACGATTCATCGGCTAGCTTTTCATATGTATGTAAAGCCAAGGTTCTTTCATCGACAGATAGTTATCGTGACTTCAATGAGCATGAACTTAACTTCGTGATCACATAAACTGTCCGCAAGGAACTTGAGGGGCTCCCAGTTTTAGTACCACCATCTAGGTGACTGGGCACATTTCAAAAGCCACATCCTCGAAAGTCAGGTTTCTTTCCTTCTGGAGAAGTCTATTCTTCTCCACATTCCATGTAAAAGGTTTCATGAGCAATATATCATTACAATGTGTGCCTAATGCACTCAACGTTAAAGCGAGGTCATTGTCGTTATTTCATCATTGAAAATTAACGCTGAGATGGATCATCATTAAATTGATTGACTGACTAACTGGTACATTGAGTGGTACATAAACTGGTACAAAGTGCTTGCATTTGACAAAAATGGCGGTAGAATCCGAATGCTGATGTCATCGTTACACTGTTGTTTTCATTATATTATTTGCTGATTTTGTCAAGAGCATAAATTGGTACCGAGTGGGTTCGATTCCCACCCTCGGTACCATCTTATAAAGTGTCGATTTATCAGCAGATGCTAAATCGAGACAGCAGATTGGCGGTTATCTACCGCCAAATACTGCGAACTTCCAGATACAAATATCACGCCTCCATATTGCAATCACTCTCTAGCTGACGCTGAGCATTCAGTATCATCCAAGCATCGTCGGATTATCCAAAGCACTTCCCTGTTCCAGCACCCAGCAGCGCGGATTATGGCTGTAGCCAAGATGCTGGTAGTAATGATTGGCGGCTGGAGCCGCGATAAGAATCAGCCGGCATCTTGGTCCCAGTTGTTGTTGGGTGATGCGCTGCAATTGCTTACCAATGCCGAGGTTTTGATGCGATTTGCACACCGCAAGGTCTGACAGATAGCAGGCATAATGAAAATCCGTCATCGATCTGGCAACGCCGACAAGAACATCTTGTTTCCAGGCTGTGACCATCAAATTGCTATTTGCGACCATTCCCTCAATACAGGCACGGTCATGAATCGGTCTGCGCTCAGCCAGTGTTGATCTAACCAACAAG
The DNA here is from genome assembly GCF_000349205.1 of Methylophaga lonarensis MPL. Classification (GTDB taxonomy): domain Bacteria; phylum Pseudomonadota; class Gammaproteobacteria; order Nitrosococcales; family Methylophagaceae; genus Methylophaga; species Methylophaga lonarensis. The sequence goes on from NZ_APHR01000075.1 coordinate 35,117, forward strand.
TCGATAAATTGATCGGCCGTCAGCGGCTGGTTCACTTTGTATTCAATATCCATCAGTTCTCCTGCTCCAGCCAGATCCATTCATCGGTATTTTTACACTCATATTTCGGCTTATTACAGCAACCATTACTGCTTGTTCTTCTGTTCTGATGAGTCATCAAAAAAGCGCCGGCACAAGGCCGGCGCTTTTGACTAACAATGCCAATGATTTATTTATCAGAGGTAAATTCAGGATAAGCAGACATTCCACACTCGCTGATATCCATACCTTCCATTTCTTCCTCTTCATCGACGCGCAATCTGACGATTTTATTGATAATCGACAAGACGATGAATGAAGCAATAAACATCCAGGCAAAGGTCACCACGGTGCCGATAAACTGGCCAGCAAACGTGGCATCCGGGTTACTGAGCAGTACGGCAAAAATGCCCCAGATACCCGCTGTACCATGAACCGAGATGGCACCAACTGGATCGTCGAGGCGCATTCTGTCCATCAGCACTACCGAGAACACCAGGACCACACCACCCACTGCACCAATGATGAGTGCAAGTCCAGGACTTGGCAGCAAAGGTTCAGCAGTAATGGACACCAAACCTGCTAGTGCACCACTGATAGTCATGGTCAGGTCTGTTTTACCAAACAGGAAACGAGCCAGTAATGATGCAGCCACCATACCCGCGGCTGCAGCCATGTTGGTGTTAACAAAGATCTTTGCAACCGCATTGGCTTCTTCAATGTTGGCAATTTTCAACTCCGAGCCGCCGTTGAAACCAAACCAGCCAAACCAGAGTATGAACATACCCAGTGTTGCCAACGGCAAGTTGGCACCTGGAATCGCATGCACTTCACCGTTTTTGCCATATTTGCCTTTACGTGGGCCGATAATAATTACGGCTGCCAATGCAGCAGCTGCACCCGCCATATGCACCACAACGGAACCGGCAAAATCCTGGAAGCCCAGTTGATCAAGGAAACCACCACCCCATTTCCAGTAACCTTCAACGGGATAGATAAAGCCAACCATGAACACTGCAAACACCAGGAACGGCCATAAACGCATGCGTTCCGCTACCGCACCAGAAACGATCGACATTGTGGCTGCCGCAAACACTGCCTGGAAGATAAAATCAGCCATGGCCGAGTAGTAAGGCGCATCTTCGCCGCCTGCCAGCACAGATTCGGTGCTGTTATCTTCACCGAGGAAGAAATCAAGGCCCGGAATCCATGAGTTGACCGGATCTGCCGGGTACATGATGTTGTAACCAACCACAAAATAAACCAGACAGGCGATACTGTATAACAGCACATTTTTGTTGAGTATTTCGACTGTGTTCTTGCTGCGAACCAGACCGGATTCCAACATGGCAAATCCCGCTGCCATTAACATCACTATCGCCGTGCACATCAGAAAATAGAATGTGTCGAGCGCATAACTCACTTCAATTGCTAGCGTATCCATTGCGCCCTCCTTTAAATGGCTGCATCGCCGGACTCACTCGTTCTGATTCGAACGACTGATTCCAGTGTGGAAACAAAAATTTTGCCGTCACCAATCTTGCCGGTGTTGGCACTAGCAGTAATGGCATCAATAGTTTTGGAGGCATCATCTTCGCTGACGACAACTTCAAGCTTTAACTTGGGTTGGAAACTGACTGTATATTCCGCACCTCGATAGATCTCACTGTGGCCTTTTTGTCGGCCATAACCCTTGACTTCCGTCACCGTCAAACCGGAAATACTTAAATCAGAAAGGGCTGTTCGTACCAGCTCGAGCGCATGCGGACGAATAATCGCCGTTATCATCTTCATTTCTCGCTCCTGTTAATCAGAATGAAAATATTTTTACCCCGACGAAACAAATGAAATATTTATGCCAAAAAAGTTACTCCAATAGAAACAACAACTTGATATAACAATCAGCTCTATAAAGGCGCTAAACCGTCTGATTTCTGCACCCGTTCGGTTCGCTCGCACCTGAATGGTTCAATAAGACAGCTTCAACACTTTGTACTTGGTTTAGCTGTTTATCAGTCAGCCTGATTGTGCTGATTTGTTCTGGTCGAGTCAGTGTCAGAACCCCAGACTCATCACATGACGAATCATCAGCCTTTGCCTGCGTGTCTGCTGTATGATCAAAATCGTCACGACAATGAGGGAAACGGGGTGAAAGAAAATAGTGAGTCGGTGTTTATTGAGTCCGCACCAAAATCTCTGGAAAAACATCTTGGCAATACCCTTCGGCATATTCGCCTGGAGAACGGGCTGACCATTGCGGAAGTCGCCGAGCGGGCTTCGATCAGCCGTGGCATGTTAAGCAAAATTGAAAATGGCCTGACCTCTCCCAGTCTCGAAAAACTGGAACAACTTGCCAATGCCCTGGGTGTCACCCTGTCCAAACTGTTTCATGATTACGACACGCCAAAGGGTGGCGCACAGTACGTGAAAAGTGGCGAAGGCATGGAAGTGGTCAGAAGAGGTACCAAGTGTGGTCACACATACCACTTACTGGCTTACGATCAAGGTCCGCAAAAACTGTTTGAACCGTTTCTGATCTCATTGGAAGAACAAGGTGAAATCTTTGCCCCGTTTGAACATCATGGGACAGAATTCATCTATATGTTGGAAGGACAACTCGAATACACCGTGGGCGATGAGTTGTATGTGCTTGAACCCGGTGATTCACTGACCTTCAATGCCGAGCAACCGCACCGACCAGAAAACATCCGACAAATGCCGGTTCGTTACCTGGCAATTATTTTCTACAACAGTCTGGATAATCAGGCAGAGTCAGACTAAACCTCGCCAACCGCAAATGTATTTTGCTGTTAACCCGAATACACGTGACCTTGCACTGAGCCGGGCTCAGGAACGATACAACAGCCGATTCATTTCGCTGATGGCACTGATTTTGATTTGTTTAGGGCAGACTCGCTCACATTGCCGATAATTACTGCAACTGCCAAAACCCTCCTGCTCCATTCTGGCCAGCATTTTTTCGGGTCGTTTTGGATCAATTTGCCCTTGAGGCAAACGGGCAAGATGCGACACTTTTGCCGCTACAAACAAGGTGGCAGAGGCATTAGGACATACCGCAACACAAGCACCGCAACCGATACAGGTAGCGGCATCAAATGCTGCATCTGCATCAACTTTGGCAACAGGCAGACTGTTGGCCTCTGGTGCTGAACCGGTGCGAATCGGTATAAAGCCACCCGCCTGAATAATCCTGTCCATGGCACTACGATCAACGATCAAATCCTTGATCACCGGAAAAGCAGCGGCTCGCCATGGCTCAATCCATAGTTCAGCGTCATCAATATAGTCACGCATATACTGCTGGCAGGTCGTGGTGGCTGTATGCTTGCCGTGCGGCGTGCCATTAATCACCAGTGAACAACTGCCACAGATCCCTTCTCGACAATCATAATCAAAGGCAAAGGGTTCATCGCCTTGTGTAATTAGTCGCTCGTTTAATCCGTCGAGCATTTCCAGAAATGAAGATTCCGGGTCGACTTCAACACTGTGCGTTTCAAAAGCTCCCGAGTGCTCGGCCTGCTGCTGACGCCAGATATGCAGTTTCAGTCTCATCGGTAACTTCTCACTCCGGGGCTGACAAATTCAAATAGCAAGGGCTCCTGAAGCAGCCGTGGCTCACTGACATCTCCGCTATATTGCCAGGCAGAGACACTGGCAAACTGCATGTCATCTCGCTGTACTTCGCCACCATCCGTCAGGTGCTCTACCCGAGCGTGACAGCCACAGGATTCTTCCCGTTGCAGTGCATCCAGGCACATCAACTCGCCGAGTTCAAGAAAATCGGCAACTCTGGCAGCTCGCTCCAGTGTCTGATTCAGTGTGTCACTGCTGCCGGTGACTTTGACATGCTGCCAAAAACGTTCACGTAATTGCTGAATCTCGGTGATCGCAGATTTAAGCTGAGAGGCTTCTCGGGCCATACCACAGGCATGCCAGAGAATTTCGCCCAGTTCACGATGAAAGACATCTGGTGCAGTCTCAGGGCTTGGTGCATTCATCAGACGATCAAGACGTAAACGAACCGTTTCGATTGCGTTTCGGGCCTCCGCAGCAAAATCCTGCGGTCTGATTGGATGTTGTTTGGCAAGATAATCCGACACCGTAGCTGGCAAGATGAAGTAACCATCAGCCAATCCTTGCATCAAGGCACTGGCGCCCAGCCGATTGGCACCATGATCGGAAAAATTCGCCTCGCCGCCTGCAAAAAGCCCATCCACCGTAGTCATCAGATTGTAGTCAACCCACAAGCCCCCCATGGTGTAATGCACGGCTGGATAGATACGCATCGGCGTCTGGCGAGGGTCTTCGGCGGTAATGCGCTCGTACATATCGAACAGATTGCCGTATTTTTCGTTAATGACATCCAGACCTTGCTGAGCAATGGCATCGGCAAAATCCAGATAAACACCGCGACGCTGCCCGGCGATTTCAACGCCCACGCCGCGGCCTGCATCACAAATATGCTTAACAGCCCGCGATGCAATATCACGGGGTACCAGATTGCCAAACGCGGGATACAAACGTTCCAGAAAATAATCCCGCTGCTGCTCTGCAATTGTTGCCGGTGCCTTGTCGCAATCGGCTATATCTTTTGGTGCCCAGATACGGCCATCATTTCGCAAAGATTCGCTCATCAAGGTCAGTTTGGACTGAAGCTCTCCATGCTGGGGAATGCAGGTCGGATGAATCTGGGTAAAACATGGGTTGGCAAACAAGGCTCCATGTTTGTGAGCTCGCCAGATAGCTGAGGTGTTACAGCCTTTGGCATTGGTGGACAAATAAAAGGCATTGCCATAGCCACCGGTGCACAAGACCACACAATCAGCCAGATGTGCCTGTAACTCACCGGTCACCAGGTTACGGCTGACGATGCCCTTGGCTTGGCCGTTGAGCATGATCAAATCCTGCATCTCACAGCGAGAGTGCTGAGTAATTCTGCCAGCCGCAATTTGTCGGCTCATCGCCTGATAGGCACCGAGTAGAAGTTGTTGCCCGGTTTGCCCCCTGGCATAAAATGTTCTGGAAACCTGCGCACCGCCAAAAGAACGGTTCGCCAGATAGCCACTGTATTCACGAGCAAAAGGCACGCCCTGGGCCACCGCTTGGTCGATAATCGAAGTGCTTAACTCGGCCAGCCGGAAAACATTGGATTCCCGGGCTCGAAAATCACCGCCCTTGATCATGTCGTAAAACAAGCGCCAGACACTATCGCCATCGTTGTGATAATTCTTGGCAGCGTTGATTCCACCCTGTGCGGCAATGCTGTGGGCGCGGCGAGGACTATCCTGAAAACAGAAACTTTCGACCTGATACCCCATCTCGGCCAGTGACGCTGCAGCCGATGCACCCGCAAGTCCGGTGCCAACGACGATCACTTTGTAATGTTTACGGTTGGCTGGACTGACTACCTGTAAATGATACTTGTGCTGAGTCCAGCGCTGGTCAAGCGGGCCTTTGGGGCAATGTGCATCAAAATCAAAAGGTAATGATTCCATCATCGTCCCAACCACGCCATTACCGGTACCACTGCAAAGCCCATCACCAACAGCACAACCAGAGACAATGCCAGCGGATAGCAGGTTTTACTTGTGACTCCCAAAGTCTGCAAGACATTATTGAGCGAATGCTGCAAATGCATGCCCAGCAAAAACAGACCTGCCAGGTAGATCATCACCATCCAATGTGAGGCGAACAGCGCCATGGTTTCCTGGTACACATTGTCTGGATCAAACTGCAAGGTCTGCACAATATGCAGCACAATAAACAGCCCAATCAGCACAATGCTCATAGTCACCAAGGCCTTGGGTGGCTCGAGATGATCCCGTTTGAAGTAGCCTATGGGTCGGACTTTGGCATTGTGCCTGCGAATGGCAATCGCGCCCCAGATGTGAACCAGTAAAGCCAATATCACCAGCATCAGCAGCGGCCAGCGAATGAAGGGCATATTGATGAACTGATAAAAAGCATCAAAGCTTGCTGGCTTTATAAACAACAAATTAGTGAGCATATGCAGTACAAGATAGCCAGTCAGAATCAAACCAGCCAGCGCCATCAGTCGTTTACGGTATTGCAGCAGCATCAGCTCTCCCGATCCAGCAAAACATCTCCCGAATCAGACACCGGCTTGAGCTTTTCACGTTGTATGGTTCTGATACAGCTATTCCAGCGTAAAGTGGCTTCATCGTTATGCTCCGGGCGAATCGCTTCTGCTTGTTGATAGCACTGAAGTGCCTTGATGAAGAAGTCGTAGGCAAAAGCACGCGACATTGGCTGTGTCATCATAAAGCGGGCTCGTCGCTCGTGAAACAGGCCGGTGAAATAGATCTGATCATAATCACTTTTGAGTCGAGCAATGGCCAGCTCCAACTCCTGAAAAGGTGACTGGGAGCCACTGATGCTGATTTGATCGGTCAGCGCCAGAATATAGATACGCAGTGCAGACTGATTTTCCGGTTCGATGTGCAGTACATCGAGGCAGATACTTTCTGCGATTTCAGGTTCCAATAACGAACGATATTGACGCGCCTTATCAAGCGCCAGCTCAATCGAGTCAGCATGAATATCGTGTAAGCTCAGATCCATTGGTAGCCTCATCTGGCGGGGGGAAAGCTGCGGCGTTACAGCTACAGTCAATCTAAAGCAAAGACCGGGGCTTTTCAATCTGGTCAACAAGCGCCAACTTGATCGGCAGTGGCAACAGATGAAAAACCACAGAGGCACAGAGGGCACCAAGATACTTCGGCCATCCAATCAGCGCAGTATTGAGAGCGGTTCTGGATGGAGAAGTTCATCATTTTTCATTAACCAAATGCCAGACTGGGATGTGTCATGGCTTTGACCTTGCCTCAATGCACACTTTATTTCTGAGTACTGGGATCTGTTGTTTGAAATCTCTGTGCCCTCTGTGTCTCCGTGGTTTGTATCCTGTAGACCTGACATCAGGAATTGCTTAGCCTCCATGGTGACAAGCGCCGAATTCTGGTATCTTTGACGGTTTTTCAACGGCCTTATTACCGGTTCATCCATGCAAAGAAAAATTCTGGTCACCAGCGCCCTGCCCTATGCCAATGGCTCGATTCATCTTGGCCATCTTGTTGAGTATATTCAGACGGATATCTGGGTGCGCTTTCAGAAAATGCGTGGTCATGAATGTCATTACGTCTGCGCCGATGATGCCCACGGCACCCCCATCATGCTGCGCGCCCAGAATGAAGGCATCCAGCCTGAACAGCTGATTGCAGATGTCAAACAGGAACACATGGCGGATTTTGCGGATTTTGCTATTGGTTTTGACAATTATCACAGCACGCACAGCGACGAGAACCGCGAGCTGGCCAGCCAGATTTATCTGGCAAATCGTGATGCCGGAAATATTGAAAGCCGCACTATCAGTCAGGCTTATGACCCAGAAAAAGAAATGTTTCTGCCGGATCGTTTTATCCGCGGCGAATGCCCGAAGTGTGGCGCTGCGGACCAGTACGGCGATAACTGCGAAGCTTGCGGTGCGACCTACGATCCAACTGAGCTGAAAAACCCGGTCTCGGCTGTTTCTGGTGCAACGCCTATCACCAAAGAGTCTGAACATTTTTTCTTCAAGCTGGGCAACTTTGAAGACATGCTGCGGGACTGGACGCTGGGCGGTCATTTACAAACAGAAGTGACTCGCAAGCTTCAAGAATGGTTTGATAGCGGCTTGCAAGACTGGGATATCTCTCGGGATGCGCCTTATTTCGGTTTCGAAATTCCTGATGCACCCGGCAAGTTTTTCTATGTCTGGATGGATGCCCCCATCGGTTATCTGGCCAGCTTCAAAAACTATTGCCAGCGAACGGGCGTTGATTTTGATGCATTCATGAAGGCCGACAGCGATGCTGAAATGGTTCATTTCATCGGCAAAGACATCATCTATTTCCACGCATTATTTTGGCCAGCCATGCTCAAAGGTGCCGGCTTCCGCCTGCCGAACAATATCTATGCGCATGGCTTTTTGACGGTTGACGGCAAAAAGATGTCCAAATCGCGTGGCACCTTCATCAAGGCGCGCAGCTATCTTGACCATCTCAACCCCGAGTATCTGCGTTATTACTTTGCGGCCAAACTTGGCAATGGCATTGATGATATTGACCTTAATTTGCAAGATTTCCAAAGCCGCATTAATGCTGATTTGGTCGGTAAGGTAGTCAATATTGCCAGTCGTTGTGCCGGATTCATCAACAAACGGTTCGATGGTCAACTGGCTGACAGCCTGGCTGAACCGGCTTTATGGCAAAGCTTTGTTGAACAGGCTGAAACGATTGCCCAACGCTATGAGCAGCGCGAGTTTGGTCAGGCGATGCGCGACATCATGGCTCTGGCAGACAAGGCCAATCAATATATCGACGAACAAAAACCCTGGGTACTCGCCAAAGAGGAAGGTAAAGAAGCTGAAGTGCAGGCTATTTGCAGCATGGGCCTCAACCTGTTCCGTGTACTGGTTGGCTACCTAAAACCGGTACTGCCTCGCACCGCAGAACTAGCTGAAGCGTTTCTGAATATTTCCTCGCTGCAATGGTCTGATATCACCAATCCCTTGCTGAATCACAAGATTGACACTTTTAAACCGCTAATGACCCGTATCGAACCGGAAAAAATCACTGCCATCCTGGAAGCTTCTAAAGCGACTATGACTGATAACAGCCCAAGTACCGACACTGTGCCAGCCAACTCTGATTTTGATCCCATCGCAGATGAGATTCAGTACGACGACTTTGCCAAAATCGATTTGCGCATTGCCAAAATCGTCAACGCTGAGCATGTAGAAGGTGCCGATAAACTGCTACAGCTGACACTGGATATCGGTCTGGGTCAGCGTCAGGTTTTTGCCGGCATCAAATCTGCCTATGCACCAGAAGATCTGATTGGCAAGTTAACAGTGATGGTGGCCAACCTTGCTCCGCGTAAAATGCGTTTTGGCCTGTCAGAAGGCATGGTGCTGGCCGCCGGACCGGGCGGAAAAGATCTGTTTATTCTCAATCCAGATGAAGGTGCAAAGCCCGGCATGCGGGTGAAGTAGTTCCCTACACGGGGCTGGCACATCGTTACATCGAAAAACCAAAACGTTTGTCCGAAATCCGGCTAAGGTTTCAGATTCCCGCATGCGCGGGAATGACGGTGGATCGTCATTCCGGAAAACGCACAGCGTTTGTCCGGAATCTCTGCACGGCCTTTGTCAGACTCCCTCCTGCGGAATCAATACTAAAAAACCTTACAGCACTATTCACCATGCCTCGGATCGTTTATCTATCAACTCAATCTGCGCCTATCTGCGTAATCTGCGGATAAACAGTGTGGTTGTACCGACCGTAGCGGAGGCATCTCGACCCCACTTTCGACTGGCAAATCAATCGATATTTCTGGAAGGCTCGACCGCCCACATTTCATAGTGCGAGCCGGGCTCACCGGGCTTGAAACAGCAACTCACCCATAGATTGCCAACAACCTCTCCCAGTACTGTTTTAGCGCCTTCACTGGTTTGCCACCAAGCGCTCAACGAAAAACCCTCCGGTTTGGCCGCGATAATGCCAAGTTGATGCTTGCCAGCCAAGGCCATTTCAAACAACCGTCTTGTTCGCATGGCGTGAACATCCGCCGTGAAAATATTAATCGTGGTCGAGTCAAAGGCTTGATCATCCAGCCAGTTTCTCAAGATCACCGCACTGAGGTAGGTCCTGTTTTGAGCTGAGGCGGGCGCAGGTAAGGCAGTTATTTGCGTTTCATCAACGCCTTGGTTTAAGAGAAAAGCAGCAGCTTGTTCGGCGTAGCTAGCGTATTCAGGTCGATAACGGCTTAATTCCGGCCCTCCTGTGGTGATCATTTTCTGGTAGTGTCCTGAGCGAAACTCTTCCAGCGCCTCAAGCAACAACAGTTCACCCAGCCAACCCTCAACCACCAACAATTGTGCTTCGGGTAATGGCTTGGACACAGCCAACCATCGTGCGGTATGTTTCACGGTGTACAATAATGAAAAAACTATCAGTGCCGATAATGCCAATACAACGTACCAGCGCGGCAACCACAGGGAATGTTTGCGAAAAAACAAATCTCGACCTCTCAGTTCGAATCAAAAAGCAATATAGCAAAACTCCCAAACCCTGACGCAGGTCTGACTATTAAATAACCCGGTTCAAGAGGACAAAATGGCAAAAAGCTTACAAGGAAAAGTGAATCGCAGCATGGTAATTGTTGCTGTTATGACTGGCATCACTATCAGTACTGCCGCCACACTCATCCTGTTTTTGTCGCAGATGAGCATTCACTTGATGACACTGGCCAGTTTATTGATAGCGCTCAGTCTGTTCGCTGGTTTTGCTGCATACCTGACTGGCCGTCATTTGACAGAACAATCAGCTAACGACCTTCAGACACTACAAGAGGCAATCAACGAAATAGTCAAAGGCCAGGATCATCGAGCCAGTGAACATTTAGGCCTGCTCAAGTCACAAGAAAGCACCGCAGAGTTATCTGGCGTCGTTGAGCCGTTGGAAGAGATAATGAGTCGGCAACAAAAGCTTGCCTCCGATCATGAGCTGCGCCTCAAGGAAGCCCACAACAAAGGTGAGAAAACCAAACTTCAGCTGGCCTCACTTCGTCAGCTGATGAACTCAGCAAAAATGCTGATCATCACCGCAGATGAACAACTCAATATCACATTCTTTAATGAGTTTGCTCAGCGCTTCACTGGCGTCCAAGCAGAGGCAATACTTCATCGCGGTCTGGCGAATGTGTTTCCCTCAGGTGAGTGGGATGATGTGAACTCAGCCTATCAAGACATTCTTGATGGAAAGCACGAACTGATCGAACATGACAGTGAAATTGTCGATGCCAATGGGCGGATTCGAACGATCTGGTGGTTACACTCCAAGTTTACCGAAAACAACACAAGCACCCTGCTCACCATTGGTCACGATGTAACAGAGCGTAAAGAAACCGAAAAACGCATTGTCTGGTTGGCCGGTCATGATCCCGTCACCGGCATGCTCAATCGCAACAAATTTCTTGAAGAGTTTGACAAGGCCATCTTCGAAGCCAATCGTTCTCAACAAACTTCCTGCCTGCTTTTTATCCGCATTGACGAAACTTGCTTTGGTGACAGTCACCATCTGCCTGCCAAGCAAACAGTGGATAGCCTGTTGCAGCATCTGGCTCAATCACTCAAAACACTCACCTATTACACAGACATTCAAGGCAGACTTGCTGAACTTGAACTGGCGATAATCAAGGTAGATACCGATGAAATCGGCGCACAAATCCTGGCCGATCAGTTGCTGATGTCAATTAACACACTGTCTGTGTCTGGCCTGCCCGGAATCAAAATACGTGCACATGTTGGCAAAGTCATGTTTCCGGTAAACAGTACCTCTGCTCAGGAATTACTCGGCTACGCTGAACTCGCCATGCATCAGGCGAAAAGCAAATCGCCGATGAACAGTGCCTGTCAAACCCTGTCACTTGATCAATCCGAAGCAGGTCAGGACTCACAAAATACTTTCTGGAAACAGCAGATTGAAAATGCGCTCAGCGAAAAACGCTTTATCCTGCACTACCAACCGCTGCTGGATTTAAAAACAGAATCTACCAATTTCTTTGAAGTGCTGATCCGCATGAAGGACGCGGAAACAAGTGAAATCAGAACAGCTGGCAGTTTTATAGACATCGCTGAAAAGCTGGATTTGATTCATTTAATCGACGAATTTGTCCTTGGCAGCAGTCTTAAAACTCTTCTGGCAAATCGCGAGCAGCGGCCTGACTTGAAGCTTGTGATCAACCTCTCCGAGAGGACCTTGCTCAACAATCGCTTTATTGAACAACTTGGTAATGCACTCAATAAATCCCAACTTCCAGCAAGTTGTTTTAACGTTAAAGTCAGCACTCATCTGGCATTGAAAAATCACAATGGTGTTCTGCAAAGTCTGAATCGACTCAAGCTGCTGGGTTGCGGCATCATTCTGGACGACTTTGGCTTGCAAACAGACGTCGAATCACAGAAATTGCTGGCCCTGCTGAAGTCACTTCCCGTCACCATGGTTAAAATCAGTGGCAACCTCATCAAGAACCTACTGATGAATGACTACGACCGTCTGTTTGTCGCCCGTGTCACCAAAGAAGCTCATAACAACAACATTCAGACCATTGCTGAATTTGTCGAGGAAGCGCCCGTACTGGAAGCGCTCAAAACTCTGGAAGTTGATCTGGCACAGGGCTTTTTTATTGGTCGCCCTAGTGCAGAGATGTAAGACGACCAAGCGCTTTTATTTGCTGTTCAGGTTTGGAGTTGGAATGAACCATTGGCATTAACTTCAGTTGATGTTCGTCGTGGCGACCATGTGACCATGTTCTAGAAATCATACGCTAATTCGTCCTTGAACCCCATAATGAGATTGCGCTTGCACGTACGTCAACTCACCTTTTTCTGCCAGATCATCAACGGCCAAACACAGAGGCCAACATAAAGTGTCGATGTGAACGTTTTTATACTGTCTTGACTGTTCTGACTATCTGTGAGCTCGTGTAATCTCTCAACTTATTTCGGCTCAAACAAAAAAGCCCCAGCATATGCTGAGGCTTTTTTTATTTTCTTCAACTCAGGCTAGATCAATCCTGTCTAACTCCTTGTCTCGATTTTGATTGTTTGATTAGCAAAGTCCAGGATTAGTCGCGCAGGCACCGGCCCAAGTCACCGTGTTGGCAGCAGTGTATGTTCCAGTCAAAACATAAGTGTCTGCCGCTGTAATCCCACCCACTGCTCGGGGCACTACAGTTATAGCACCAGAGGTGTTGTCTGTGACAGCCCATGACACGTTGTCAACAAAGTCTGTCGGATTTGTACCAGCTGCCATGTTTGCTGGTACGCCATTTGTTCCTGGGGTACAGTTTGTGAAGCCTCCTTGCAGCTGCGCGCACACTTCAACTGCGGTCTTAAGCGCGGTAGTAGCTAGCACGACTTCTGAGTATCTCGCACGGTCTGTATATTGCTGGTAAGCAGGTAATGCAATCGCCGCTAGAATACCAATGATGGCGATAACGATCATGAGCTCGATCAGTGTAAAACCTTGTTGCATTTTTTTCATGTCTATCTCCTAAGTAATTTCAGCAATCACAGGTTGCCTGGTGCTATTGAAAGCCAATCCCGTGCCAGTCATAAATATAACTATAATTCAATGAGTTAAATAAGGAGGCGTGAGGGGTTATGCAAAAAAATCGTCACAATGTGACATTTATCGTCAGATTTAGACTGCATAGTTAGAAACACAACACATCACCATCACGGTACTGCAGGTTATGGTGAAAACACGGTTAACTATTACTTCTCAACGATTGTGATATTCCAGGCGCATATCCTGCTGCAAGCCCACTGTTCAAGAATTACAAACTTCAGCTCAAGCAGGCTTCAAATCAAACGCAATGCAGATCCGCTCTTCATCCGAACTGAAAGGAATTGTTCGGTGAAATACTGATGATGGGAACATCACCACATCGCCCACTGACGGTGCGATGGTTTTGGTCGGGAAGTTATTGTGTTGCTTGGGATAGTTATCACCATGCGTGCTCAGTTCGATACTGCCCTCATCCGGATTTTTCTTTTTGGTTGGCAGTGATAGATAGAGCGCACCACTGACCCAACCTTCTTCATGGATATGAGAAGTCAGATGGCCACCGGTACTCATTTTCACATACCAGGAACTGGCAAACTCGGTTTTTTTCGGGAAGTCCTTGATGAAAATGCAGTCTGAGTCTTTGAAGTTCTGGCGATATTGATCAATCGCCCGTGCGACCAGTTGCGCGACCTCTTGGAAAGTTTCTTCATCACGCTTGAACAGGTTACCCGCTGATTGAACGCCGTTGTGCAAACGGCCCTGCATTTTTTCTTCCATATCGGCGAACTGAATATCTGCCAGCAGTTTTTGCAACAATGGGCTGTCACCCTTAAGCTCGGGAATTTCGATGTGGCAGACAAAATCGAGTGGATTTTTGCAGAAGTTGTAGTCGTTTTCGGTGCCAAAGTTTTCGGCATAGTGTCCTGTCAAAGTCGCCAGGAACGGTGAGGTGTGGCGAACAGCCTTGAGCGCATCAAGTCCGGCTTTAAATTCCTCAAACTTGCCGGTTTTATACAGGCAATAGAGCGAGCGTTCCTGCCAGTCGGCATATTGGGATTTCTGGAAATGTTTTAACGCGTTTTCCAGATCGCCACTGTCATACAGGTAAACAGCCAGACTATAGTTGGCAAGCGGCAGCTCCGGATTCAGTGACAGTGCTTTTTTATAGGCGGCAACCGATTCGTCATAGCGGCCTTGATCACGCAGAACTTCACCGAGGTTACTGTAGGCCTCTGCATAGTTTGGGTTGAGTTGCAGAGCATCGTTGTAGGCATCAACGGCATCCCCAAGTTTGCCCTGATTGGTGTAAGCAGTGCCCAGATTGAAATAGAGCTGGGCATCTTTGCGCAGACGCAAGGCCTGTTGATAGGTTTTGGCGGCTTCGGCCATTTTGCCTTGTGCCTGCAGCACCACACCCAAATTGGCAATCGCCTCAAAAAAGCCGGGCTGCTGGGCAATGGCTGTCTGGAAAGCCTGAGCCGCTGCATCGTGTTTTCCTTGCGCTTGCAATGCAGTGCCAAGATTGTAATGAGCATCTGTCAGGGTAGGCTTGAGTTTTACAGCTTTCTTGTAATGGGCAATCGCTTCGTCCGTGCGTCCAAGATTAGTCAGCAAAATCCCAACATTGAAATGCAGTTCTCCAACGGTAGGGTCAAGATCCACTGCAGTTTTAAAAGCAGCGATGGCATCGCTTGCCTTGCCTTGAGAGGCCTGAGCATTACCCAAAAGGTTATACAGTACGAAGGCTTTTGGGTATTGCTTGAGCAATCGCTTGGCTTCAGTTTCAACAAAGCCAAGCTGACCTTGATTAAATGCGTTAAACAACGGCTGAATTTCAGCCTGGCTGGGTTGTCTTGGCGGTGCGGACTGTTTCATTTTGACTCTCTCTGATTCTATTGTTTTTATCTGTAAGAATTTTCAGTAACCAAGGAATCTATACCAGCCAATCTCAGGAAGCAACCATCTGGCAATACAGAAAAACCAAGTACTACAAGGGGCTATTGTTCTGTCATTGCCGCTTCTGTTATGGCTGCTACCCTAAGGTATAGTGACTCAGTATTGGTAATGTTCAACAACGGGAATCAAAGATGGATCCAGTTTCACAAGCCGTGCTTGGTGGCGCAGTTGGTTATATCGTCGCAGGTAAAAAAGCCCCGCGCAAAGCCATCATCGCAGGTATGACGCTGGCGATTTTGCCGGATTTGGATATCTTCATCAGCTATGAAAATGATCTGGACAGCATGACCTATCACCGAAGCTGGACCCATTCATGGATTGTGCATACCCTGCTCGCCCCGCTATTTGCCTGGATTATCTGGCATTTTGACAAAACACTGAGTTATTTACGCTGGCTGGCCATTGTCTGGTTGGCCTGGGTGACCCATGCCGGGTTGGATGCATTGACGGTGTTCGGCACACAGCTTTTCTGGCCTTTTATGCCGCCCCCGGCATCCATCAACAGCATTTTTATTATCGATCCACTGTTCACCCTTCCATTATTGGCAGGCTGTGGATTGTTAGTCTGGAATAGCAGTTCACTGCGAAACCATCACATCATGATCGCAGCGATTATCTTCAGCCACCTCTATCTTGTCTGGGGACTGGCGGTTCAGGGCCATGTCGATCATCGTGTACAGCAATCTCTGCAAGCCAACGGCATCAGCAGTCAAAAAATCATGATTACACCGACACCACTTAATTCAATTTTGTGGCGTGTGCTGGTCATGGATCAAACGCACTACTACGAAGGTTTTTATTCACTGCTTGATGGCAAACAGCAGATTCACTTTGAGCGCTTCGATAGAGGCATGGCAGCACAGGAATTTCTCTCAGACCTCGATAGTTATCAGCGAATGCGTTGGTTTAACGATGGATTTTATCGCCTGGCAATGGTTGAAAATGACATTCTGGCCACCGATCTGCGCATGGGCTCTGAACCTTATTACTTCTTTACATTTAAACTGGCAGAGCTCAGCGATGGTGAAGTCATTCCGGTTCAACCGGAGCAAATTAGGACGCCTCAGCCCAGGGTTGAATCAGTGCGCTGGGCCTGGCAAAGAATATGGCAATCGGATTTACAGCCGATATCTGTCGAGTCACCGCACTGACGCGCTGAGCAAGCATGTCATTTTGATGACGACCACAGCGTGAGCATCACGACCATACTAACGATCAAAGCTGGCTGAGATGGCCTTTTAAGATCCCTCGACAAGCTCGGGATGACATAAAATTGTGCTCGGTATGATAGAAAATTGCGCTCGAGATGACACATATTCTTCGCTGACGTTGATCGCATACCACCCACAGGTCATTCCGGAAAACGCACAGCGTTTATCCGGAATCTACGCACGGCTTTACAAACCGCCTTTTTGTGAGAGTTTTTTCCAGCTCATGGCACAGGCTATAAATTCGTACTATTAGCTCAGCACCACTTGTTTAGCCCCAGACTCTGCCGGTGTTTTGCAGGGCTCATTTCTGCTGTAATTGCAGGCATTAGTCTCATTGCACAGGTTGTTACTGCATGCACCATCATCCTCTGGACAAACTCAAGTTTGATAACCGATTCGTCAGGGAACTCCCCGCTGATCCTGTCACCGATAATTATCGACGGCAGGTGTTTGAAGCTTGTTTTTCATTTGTTAACCCAACCCCAGTGTCTAAGCCAGAGCTTGTTGCCTACTCTCCGGAAGTCGCTACGGATCTGGGTCTGTCAGACGAGGACTGCCAGAGTGAGCAGTTTGTCCAGGTGTTTGCAGGTAATCAGCTGCTCGATGGTATGCAAGCACATGCGCACTGTTACGGCGGACATCAATTTGGCAACTGGGCAGGTCAACTGGGCGATGGTCGCGCTATCAATCTGGGTGAGGTGCTGACAGATCGAGGTGAACATCTGGCACTCCAGCTCAAAGGCTCAGGTGAAACCCCCTACTCGCGCTCAGCGGATGGTCTAGCGGTGTTGCGCTCTTCTATCCGTGAATTTTTGTGCAGTGAAGCCATGCATCATTTAGGCGTGCCAACAACGCGTGCGCTGAGTCTAGTCACCACTGGCGAAGGCGTCGTTCGAGACATGTTCTACGATGGACGACCCAAGACAGAGCCGGGAGCTATTGTCTGTCGTGTTGCACCATCATTTCTGCGCATTGGCAGCTATGAGCTGTTTACCTCCAGAGAAGACATCGACAATCTCAAACAATTGGTCGATTTCACCATTCGTCATCATTTCCCGCATTTGGGCAAGCCAGGAAAAGCTACTTACCTTGCTTGGTTAAATGAGGTATTTGAGCTGACCGCAGATCTGGTTGTGCACTGGATGCGTGTCGGTTTTGTGCACGGAGTACTCAACACCGACAACACCTCGATTCTCGGTCTGACCATTGATTACGGCCCATACGGCTGGGTCGATGATTACAATCCGGACTGGACCCCCAATACCACCGATGCGTCAGGCAAACGCTACCGATTTGGTCATCAGCCTCAAATCATGCAGTGGAACCTCTACCAACTGGCGAATGCCATTTATCCTCTGATTAACGAAGTTGAGCCCTTGCAGGAATTGCTCAATGATTTTGTCAAAAGCTACACCAACAAGTGGCAGGCGATGCGCTCTGCCAAACTCGGATTAAAAGC
Organism: Methylophaga lonarensis MPL; assembly: GCF_000349205.1. Classification (GTDB taxonomy): domain Bacteria; phylum Pseudomonadota; class Gammaproteobacteria; order Nitrosococcales; family Methylophagaceae; genus Methylophaga; species Methylophaga lonarensis. The sequence goes on from NZ_APHR01000075.1 coordinate 52,915, forward strand.
CTGGCAAAACGAAGATGATGAACTGCACCGACAACTGCAGAAAATACTGCTGCTGACCGAGACAGATATGAGCATTTTCTATCGGCAACTAGCTGAAATTCCATGTGAAACAAGCGAACAGACTGATGAGCAGTTGTTGGCGTTAATTGCCAGCAGTTGGTACGCGCCAGACTCTGTTTCTGTGCCTGACAAAAAACAAATCGTTGACTGGCTGCGCAGCTATCAACAGCGAGTGCGACAAGACAACACTGATGATCTGAGTCGCAAAACACAGATGAATCTCGTCAATCCGAAATATGTGCTGCGTAACTATTTATCCCAGCAAGCGATCGATCTCGCGGAACAAGGCGACTTCAGTCTGGTCAATGAATTACTGGATGTGATGCGACATCCCTATGACGAACAACCTGAAAGACAGCAATTTGCAGCCAAAAGACCCGATTGGGCCAGAGATAAACCTGGCTGCTCCATGTTGTCTTGCAGTTCATGATTCACAATGCAGGAGCAATAAAATGACGAAGCCTTTCAATATGCTGGCACTATCGTGWGCGCTGATTTTCAGTACAGCSGWTGCACGTGCCGATGTTCAATTGGATGTGG
>NZ_APHR01000076.1 GCF_000349205.1 Methylophaga lonarensis MPL
ACAAGCGTCGGAGTGCTGTACTGGCCATTTTCATTCGCTCCTTCTCAGGATTTCGGCAATGTTACGCCTCGTTGACCCTGATACTTCCCGCCACGATCCGCATAAGAGGTCTCACAGACTTCGTCTGACTCAAAAAACAGCATCTGTGCCACGCCTTCATTAGCATAGATTTTTGCAGGTAAGGTCGTGGTATTTGAAAACTCCAGCGTCACCTGGCCTTCCCATTCTGGTTCCAGTGGCGTGACATTGACGATAATGCCGCATCTGGCATAAGTGGACTTGCCCAGACAGACGGTCAGCACATTACGAGGAATCTTGAAAGTTTCGACCGTTCTTGCCAGCGCAAATGAGTTTGGCGGAATAATGCAGACGTCTGATTTCACATCAACAAAGCTGGCCTCATCGAAATTCTTCGGATCAACGATCGCCGAGTTGATATTGGTGAAAATCTTGAACTCGTCCGAACATCTGACATCGTAACCATAGCTCGAAGTGCCGTAGGAAATGATGCGACCGTTGTCACTATCCCTGATTTGCTTCGGCTCGAAGGGGTAAATCATGCCGTGCTGTTCCGCCATTCGGCGGATCCATTTATCTGATTTGATGGTCATAAAACAGCCAATGAAAGTAAAAGACCCTGATGATAACGTGTTTAATCGTTCTTGATAACAATCTTGGGAAACGCCGCGGCGTAATCCTTACCTTCTTTGGCCAGGTTAGCTGCAATTCGACGAGCGATGGTCCGGTAGGCCATTGCAATATCGCCTTGCGGATCGGTTACAACGGTTGGCTGGCCACTGTCGGCATCTTCCCGGATACGAATATCAAGTGGCAGACTACCCAGCATATTAACCCCGTAGTCAGATGCCATCCGTTCACCACCACCGGCACCGAAGATATGTTCTTCATGACCACATTGACTACAAATATGGGTACTCATATTCTCGATAACACCCAACACCGGCACTTTAACTTTTTCAAACATTTTCAGCGCCTTGCGTGCATCCAGCAGGGAAATATCCTGGGGGGGTGGTCACAATAACCGCCCCACTGACCGGTACCTTTTGCGATAAGGTCAGTTGAATATCACCCGTGCCTGGCGGCAAGTCGATGACCAGATAGTCCAGTGATTTCCAGTTGGTATCGCCGAGCATTTGTTGCAGCGCCTGAGTCACCATTGGGCCACGCCAGATCATTGGTTCTTCTTCATCAATCAGAAAACCAATCGACATGCTTTGCAGACCATAACTTTCGATGGGTTCAATTGATTTGCCATCCACTGATTCTGGGCGTTGAGTCGTGCCTAACATGCGCGGTTGGCTCGGGCCGTAAATATCAGCATCAAGTATGCCGACAGAGGCACCCTCAGCGGCCAATGCCAAAGCCAGATTCACCGAAGTGGTGGATTTGCCAACGCCGCCTTTGCCAGAGGCCACAGCGATGATGTTTTTTACGTTTTCCAGTGCAGGAACGCCCTGCTGTACCTTGTGTTTCACGATGTGCCAGTTCACCGTAACACTGGCATCAATACCATTGTCACTGAGCAACTTTTGCAAGGTATCCGATAACTGGTTGGCATAACCTTTCACCGGATAGCCGAGCGTTACCGTGACGTTGGTGGGTACTACTTCACCATTAACAGCAATTTTTGCTTTGCTGTCAGCGAGACTCATCTGTGTGGACGGGTCAATAAAATCTCCCACTAACTGCTCAATCTGGGACGGGTTCGACATGCATAACTCCTGAATATTTCGGAAAATTCGTAAGGTATATGAATCGTTACATTTTACGCTGTGGTGGCTTTTGCTTCATCCACACGCTGAATGTGGCTATTTGCCAATAAAAACGCCCTGACTCGGATAATGCCGATCAATTAGAAAACAGTTGTTCGCTGAGACCAAAATCAGGTGATCATGCGGAATGTTGGGGCTTTTTCAGCAAAATTCCCGTCATACCAATGTCCCTCGCCCGTCATTCCTGTGCTTCCCACCCGTCGTTCCTGTGCTTCCCACCCGTCATTCCTGTGCTTCCCACCCGTCGTTCCTGTGCTTCCCACCCATCATTCCCGCGCCCAACTCCCGTCATTCCCGCGCATGCGGGAATCTGACAAAGGCCGTGCTCAGATTCCGGACAAACGCTGCACGTTTTCCGGAATGACGATCAACTCACCGTCATTCCCGCGCAGGCGAGAATCTAACAAAGGCCGTGCACAGATTCCGGACAAACGCTGCACGTTTTCYGR
>NZ_APHR01000077.1 GCF_000349205.1 Methylophaga lonarensis MPL
CTCTGGCCTTTCGCACCGCATCGGCCAATACTCGACGGATGGGGTGCAGCACGTGAAAGCCCAAGTCTTCCAGCTCGCAACGCATCAGGTTCATGCCCAGTCGCTGGGCGATGGGCGCGTAGATATCGAGTGTCTCATAGGCGATGCGTCTGCGCTTTTCGGGTCTCAGATGACCCAGCGTACGCATGTTGTGCAAGCGATCAGCCAGTTTAACGATGATGACACGGATGTCTTTGGACATCGCCAGCAGCATTTTGCGCAAATTTTCCGCTTGTGCGTGCTCGCGATTTTCGAAGGTCGCCTTGGCCAGCTTGGTCACGCCCTCCACCAGCTCGGCGACTTCCTCACCAAATTCTCGAATCAGATCGTCTTTAGTGAAAGAGGTATCTTCAATGACGTCGTGCAACAGGCCCGCCATGATGCATTCGTAATCCATATGCATCATGGCCAGTACATGTGCCACCGCCAGCGGATGCGTTATGTAACGCTCACCGCTGCGACGGGTCTGGCCTTCGTGTGACTGTTCGGCAAAGTGATAGGCACGACGAATCGACTCGACCTGACTGGATTCCAGATAGTTTGAGGTAGCAAAACATAAATCATCGATGGTCAGTTTGGGCTCGGACTCCTGGATGAAGTCCAGTTCCGAGGCGACCGATGGCTTTGCGCTCACGGCAATCAGTCTTGGCTTTGCAGCTCTTCTTCGCTGACAAAACTCTCTTCAGCGTGCTCACGGGCACTCGCCTTATCGAGAATTTCTGGTCCTGTCAGGCCAGCAGCGATCTCACGAAGCGCAAGTACTGTGGGTTTGTCATTATCAACCGGTACCAGGGGATCATCACCCAAAGCAATTTCGCGAGCACGTTTTGATGCAACCAGCACCAGATGAAAACGGTTATCAACGTTTTCCAGACAATCTTCAACAGTTGTACGGGCCATAAAATTTTTCCTGTCGTTTAAACGATTAATGATACGAAATCAGGCGGGCTTAAGCCAGCAGCTCAGTGAGCAAACGCGCGTGTTGCTGTTTCTGAACTGCAAGACTGTGCCGCCTTGCAACTACCACGGCGCGTAATGCCGATAAAGTTTCCTCAAACACATCGTTGACCAGTAGATAGTCAAACTCGATGTAGTGCGACATTTCATTCTCGGCATCACGCATCCGACGGGCAATAGTGGCCTCATCATCCTGACCTCGATTACGTAACCTTTGTTCCAGTGTGGCGCGCGATGGCGGCAAGATAAAAATGCTAATACTGTCGGCAAAATTTCTGCGGACTTGCTGGGCGCCTTGCCAGTCGATTTCCAGAATCACGTCCAAACCTTCCGCCAGCAAACTGTTCACAGCCTCAGCCGAAGTACCGTAGCTGTTGTCAAACACCGTGGCAGATTCCAGAAATGCGCCTGCATCACGCATCTCGGCAAAGCTTTGCTGACTGACAAAAAAGTAGTCAACACCATCACGTTCGCCCTCTCTTGGCGTTCGAGTAGTATGCGAGACAGACAAACGGACGCGATCATCATCCTTTACCAGTGCTCGAACAAGACTGGTTTTACCTGCACCTGAAGGTGCGGCGACGATAAACAGACTTCCTGACATGATGCAAAACCCCAGAGTTGTGCTGCCTGATATGCAAAGCATCAGGCTGATAGAGTGAATGAGCGATATTGTGCCAGTTTTACCGCTTGCTGACATGCCTTGGGGCGGTTGATTTTTCGTAGCAGCCACTATAACGCGTAAAAATCCACCAATTCTTTAATCCACATAGAGCCTGAGGCCCCTGTAGCGGCAAAAGAAATTTTCAAACAGGATCATTTTTATCCATTCCGCTATTTAAATTAATAATCAATCTCATTATCATATAGATAAATTTTATTTATCTTGCCGGAGCCTGATTTTTATGTTGAAAACAGCTTTAATCGCTGGTGTTGTTGGCTTGTCATCACTGTTGAACCCTCTTATGGCAAACGCTAATGAGGTGAATCTGTACTCGGCCAGAATTGAAGCCCTGATTAAGCCAATATTGGATGAGTTCACCGCTGAAACTGGAATTCGAGTCAATCTGGTGACCGGTGGCGCAGACGAACTGTTGCAACGCCTGCAGAGTGAGGGGCGTAATACACCGGCAGATATTCTGCTGACCACTGATGCTGGTCGTTTGCATCGTGCTAAAGAAGTAGGACTGCTTCAGGCTTTTGCTTCTGAAACCCTTGAACGCAATATTCCGGAAAATTATCGGGATCCTGAAGGCTACTGGGTTGGCCTGTCGATGCGCGCACGCCCCATTATGTACGTTCGAGATCGTGTCGACCCTTCAACACTCTCCAGCTATGAAGACCTCGCAGATCCACGTTGGAAAGGCAAGATCTGCACTCGCTCATCCAGCAATGTCTACAACCAGTCACTGGTTGCTGCCATGATGGCCGCCAACGGTGAGGCTGCCACGGAACAATGGGCTCGCGCCCTGGTAAACAACTTTGCTCGCCCGCCCAGAGGTGGTGATCGCGATCAAATCAAGGCTGCCGCGGCAGGACAATGTGATTTGGTTATTGCCAATACCTATTATCTCGCCGGCATGCTGACGGATAACGATCCTGCTGAACGACAGGCCGCAGAAGTCATTGATGTGTTCTGGCCCAATCAGCAGGACCGCGGCACCCACGTCAATGTTTCTGGTGCAGGACTGACCGCAGCAGCTCGTAATCGTGATGCTGCGATTGCCTTGATTGAATTTCTCAGTGGTGATCGGGCACAACAATGGTATGCAGAGGCCAACGGTGAATACCCGGTACGCGACGACATTGAAATCGGAGAAATTCTCAGTCAATGGGGAGATTTCAAAGCGGATCCTTTGGATATGAGCATCCTCGGAGATAATAATGCACAAGCGCTGCGCTTGATGGATCGAGCTGGCTGGCGCTAACAGCATTTATCTCTGACTGATCCGGTAATTCTCTTTAAAATGGCCTGCAAGGATGCAGGCCAATCACACACGCAGGATGCGCAAGTTGTACCCGTCATTTAGAATAACTCGCTGCTTATATCTCTCGCGCCTTCTGTGGCGTTTCAAACTGACAACAGAGGCGTCGACAAACACTCCACGCAATGAACATCTCAGATACTGATCGGCTGGCCAACAAATCCAGCATCAAATCCCGATGGTCGCTGATGGAAATCAGCATTTTGACACTGGCAATGCTTTTAGCGCTGCCGGTGATTGTTGTGCTGGCCTTTGTTTTTGTACCGACTGGCGACATCTGGCATCACCTTGCAAGCACTGTGCTGAAGGATTACGTGGTCAACTCACTGTGGTTGATGCTGGGAGTTGCCATTGGTACTTTGCTACTGGGGGTCAGCGCCGCCTGGTTGACCAGCATGTGTCAATTTCCGGGACGTGGCGTATTTGAGTGGGCATTGCTGCTGCCCTTGGCCATGCCAGCCTATATCATCGCCTACACCTACACCGGCATGCTGGATTTTGCCGGACCGGTACAAAGCACCTTGCGAGACTGGTTCGGTTGGGGATTTGGCGATTACTGGTTTCCGGAAATTCGCAGCTTAAACGGTGCCGTGCTGATGCTGACGCTGGTGCTCTATCCTTATGTATACCTGCTCAGTCGTGCCGCATTTCTCAGCCAGTCGATCTGCGTACTTGATGTCAGCCGCACACTGGGCAACGGACCGTGGCGAACTTTCTGGCTGGTGGCGGTTCCCTTGGCAAGGCCTGCCATTATTGCGGGTTTATCACTGGCCTTGATGGAAGCCCTGGCTGACTACGGAACCGTTCAATTCTTTGGCGTACCCACATTCACTACCGGTATTTTCAGAACCTGGTTTGGCATGGGCAGCAGCGCAGCAGCGGCACAATTAGCAGCAGGCTTAATGATTTTTGTGTTTGCCCTGATATTCATCGAGCGTTATTCAAGGCGTCAGGCTCGCTATCACCACACCAGTCGTCGTCATCAGGATCTGCGCCGATATCAATTGACTGGCCTGAGCGCTTTCCTAGCATTTCTGCTGTGTTTCTTGATTTTGTTTTTCGGCTTCTTATTGCCTGCGGGTCAGCTACTCAGCTGGACAATCAGCGTGGCAGATTATGTTATTGATGCACAATTTCTGAGCCTGGTGATGAATAGCCTAAAACTGGCAGCGATTGCAGCATGTTTAGCATTGGTGCTGGCGCTATTTCTCGCCTATGGTTATCGGTTGTTTCCAAGCAGGCCCATCCGCTTTGCAGTTCGTCTGGCGGGAATGGGTTATGCCATCCCCGGTGCCGTCATCGCGGTGGGGGTGATGATTCCTTTTGCCTGGATCGATAACACTGTAGATAGCTGGGCGAGACAAAGCTTTGATGTGTCCACGGGGCTTATCCTCAGTGGCACACTGGTGGCTGTTACCTTTGCCTATCTGACCAGATTCCTTGCTGTGTCACTGCAAACAGTCGAGAGCGGACTTGGTAAAATCACCCCTTCCATGGATGAAGCCGGACGCTCATTGGGTTTCAAACCTGTTCAGCTCTTGAGCCGTGTGCATGTGCCAATGTTGCGCGGTTCGCTGTTGACCGCTTTGCTGCTGGTATTCGTTGATGTATTAAAAGAGTTGCCAGCGACCCTGATCCTGCGTCCTTTTAACTTCAATACTCTGGCGGTGCGCGCCTTTGAACTCGCTTCGGATGAACGGCTTGCCGAAGCAGCGCCGGCTGCATTGGCGATTGTGCTTGCCGGTATTATCCCTGTCATTATCATCAGCAAGACCATCACCCGCAGCCGTCAGATCGCTGCTGAACACAGAGATATCGCATGACTATTCAGCTAAACGTTGCTCAAGTTGCCATACGCTATGCAGATCGCACTATCGTTGAGAATATCTCGTTCTTTTTGCGCGAAGCAGAAATCGGCTGCCTGCTTGGCCCATCTGGCTGTGGCAAAACCTCTCTGTTAAGGGCCATCGCCGGTTTTGAGCAAATCAGCTCTGGGCAGATTCAAATTCATGGTCAAACCATGTCAACACCCGAACACACCACTCCCCCAGAACAACGCAATATCGGCATGGTATTTCAGGATTTTGCCTTGTTTCCTCACCTGACAGTCGCAGCCAATATTGCCTTTGGTTTACGCAAACTCCGCCGTGCTGATCGCAATGCCCGCGTGGACGAATTGTTAGAGCTTGTTGAACTCGCACATGCCAGAGATATGTATCCGCATCAATTGTCTGGTGGTCAGCAACAACGCGTGGCTCTGGCTCGAGCGATGGCGCCACGTCCGGACATTTTGTTGCTGGACGAACCGTTTTCCAGTATGGATTCGGATCTACGCGAACAACTGGCAAGAGATGTACGCAAATTACTGCAAAAAGACGGCATCACCGCAATTCTGGTCACTCACGATCAGAACGAAGCGTTTGCGATGGCCGATCATATTGGTGTGGTCGGGCAAGGCCAGTTGCACCAATGGGGAACTGGCTATGATCTTTACCACACGCCCGCAGATCGGTTTGTAGCAGACTTTGTTGGACAAGGCGTATTGCTTCCCGGACAGGTTCTCGGGAAAAATCAGGTCCGGACTGAGCTTGGCGTAGTCAGCGGTGAACTAGAGCCAGGTGACGAGCAAGATGCCACCATGATGGTCGATCTACTGCTTCGTCCTGATGATGTGATTCATGATGATGATAGTAAACTTCAGGCTGAAATTGTTGGCAGGGCTTTTCGCGGTGCGGTCTATTTATATACGCTGCGGCTGGCCAGTGGGCAGCAGATTCTGTGTCTGGTGCAAAGTCATCATCAACATGAAATTGGAGAAATGCTGGGCATCCGACTGGAAGCAGATCATTTACCCGTTTTCCGTCGCTACCCCTCCTGAAACACAGTTTCGGCAGCTACCATTCGACACTGTTAAATTTTTTTGCAATTTTTTTTGAAAAATTGTACTAAAGTACAGTGTGCGCAATACAAAAAGAGCATACAATTAAAACTGTGATGAATGTCACAAAAAAACAAATACTCTCTGGGGGGCATCGTTATGAAAATCGGAAAGACCATTTCAACAATGATGGCCGTTGTTGCAGCAACCTTCTCACTGTCTGTGAGTGCAGCCACAATTGAGCTATCCAACACCACGGCTTACTCATCCCCCCATCCATCGGGGAATCCGTCTGGTGTGATCTCAACTGTCATCAACATCAATGACTACCTGCCTGGTGCCTATCAGGGCTATCTCATTGAAGATGCGACACCTAACGCGCTTAGCCAAAGCCACTTGCAAACTGCATTGAACGCTGCTGGTGCGGGTATCACAGTCAATGACTTCTTCAAGGTCGAACCGGGTCCTGTAGGTGATTTCCTAGATACTTCTTCACTGGGTCTGGCTTTCGAAGGCTTCTTGGTGAAGTACTCTACTTTCACGATGATTGGACTGTTTAGCCCTGCTATCACTAGTCTGAGCTACATCACACATACCGGGCAGGACGTTTCGCACATTGCGTTTTTCAACACGTCAATTTCTGAAGTACCATTGCCTGCAGCTGTATGGTTGTTCCTGCCTGCTTTGATGGGATTCCTAGGCTTCAGACGTCGTCTGACTGCCGCCTAATCAAAGGCGATAAAATAGCTAAAAGCCGTGCCCTCGGGCACGGCTTTTTTTGTTATTCAATGTTCTGAATCTGTTCCCGCATCTGCTCAATCAGTACTTTCAAATCGACCGAATAACGAGTGGTTGATGTATCGATTGACTTGGAGCCCAGGGTATTAGCCTCTCGGTTTAACTCCTGCATTAAAAAGTCCAGTCTGCGACCGACCGGTTCGTTTCTCTGCAATACACTCAACACTTCGGCGACATGGCTTTTTAACCGGTCAATTTCTTCGGCAACATCGGTTTTCTGGGCCAACAGCACCATTTCCTGTTCCAGTCGTTCTGGATCCAGATTGAGATTAAATTCGGCGACTTTTTCCTGAAGCTTGCTGCGCTGCTGGTCGAGAATTTCCGGGAGTCGATCCGCCACTTCATCGGCAATCACAAGAATTTGCTCGCAGCGCTGGCTGATCATCTGTTTAAGTGCTTCTCCTTCACGCTGACGCATCGCCAGCAAATCATCCACAGCCAGTTGCAGACTGTTGATAACGGCATCCTGCAACAGTTCCAAATCCAGCGTGTTGTGCACCATGACCCCCGGCCATTGCATGATGCGCAGCAGATCAAGCTTGGCAGCAATGCCATGTTCAGCAGCCAGTTGATTGTGCGTATTGATCAGCGCTGAAGCCAGGGAGTTATCGAGTTCGACACTGGTTTGTTGCTGTTGTGGTGGTTGATAGCGCATTACAGCTTCGACCTTACCGCGATTCAGCTTGGCAGCAATTACTTTGCGTAATTCGATTTCCAGTGGTCTAAAGCTTTCATCGATGCGAAGTGAGGCTTCCAGATAGCGATGATTGACTGAGCGAATCTCCCAACTGAAAAGGCCCAATTCATTGCGGTGCTCATGTCGGGCATACGCTGTCATGCTCTTTGTCACGGGTGTTCTCCCTGAAATTCAAAACGCCATGTTAACTGATTTTCATGACCGCCGGATGTCGCAACTGAGCTTCGGCAAATTGGCCCATCGCGATTGCTTGCCAGTCCGTATAATAGGACTGATTTTAGTCAAGGAAATAAATTGATATGCGTCCAAGTGGCCGTCAAGCAGATGAACTCCGCCCCATCACGATTACTCGTCATTACACCAAACATGCCGAAGGCTCTGTGCTGATCGAATTTGGTGATACCAAAGTCTTGTGCACCGCTTCTGTTGAAGAACGCATTCCACCTTTTTTACGTGGTACCGGTGAGGGTTGGGTGACCGCAGAATACGGCATGTTGCCTCGCTCGACGGGAACCCGCATGCAACGTGAATCATCCAAAGGCAAGCAAGGTGGTCGTACTATGGAAATTCAGCGCCTGATTGGACGTTCATTGCGCGCAGCTATCGATCTCAAGGCCCTGGGTGAACGCAGTATCACTATCGACTGTGATGTGATTCAAGCCGACGGCGGCACCCGCACCGCCTCAATCACTGGCGCTTATGTCGCTTTGCATGATGCAGTGGACTATCTCATCAAAACCCGCAAACTCAAAAAAAACCCACTGCATGGTCAAGTAGCTTCGGTTTCAGTCGGAATCCACAACGGAACGCCGGTACTGGATCTGGATTATGCCGAAGACTCTTCTGCTGAAACAGATATGAATGTGGTGATGAATGATGCCGGAGCCTACATCGAAATTCAGGGCACCGCAGAAGGCCATGCCTTCCGGGCTGATGAACTACAGGCAATGCTGGCACTGGCTTCAAGCGGAGTCGAACAACTGATGCAAAAACAACGTGAGGCACTGGCCGCGTCATGAATCAAATCGTGCTGGCAACCGGTAATCAAGGCAAGTTGCGTGAGTTCAGACAATTATTTTCTGCGCTTTCAGTGCAGATCGTGGCGCAATCTGAGTTTGCAGTGCCCGTGGCCGATGAAACCGGCCTCAGCTTTGTTGAAAACGCCATCATAAAAGCACGAAATGCCTGCCAGTTTACCGGTCTGCCAGCCATTGCCGATGATTCCGGCATTGAAGTGGATGCCCTGCAAGGAAGGCCGGGCATTTATTCTTCGCGTTATGCAGGTAAAGGCGCAACTGATGCTGATAACATTCAAGCACTGCTCAGAGCACTTGAAGGCATCGAAGCACATGAGCGCACCGCTCGCTTTCAGTGTGTGCTGGTGTTTATGCGTCATGCCAATGATCCAACGCCATTGATTTGTCAGGGCACCTGGCAAGGTGAGATTCTCGAAACACCGACTGGCGACGCCGGGTTTGGCTATGATCCGGTGTTCTGGGTCCCGGAAACTGATTGCAGCGCAGCCCAACTCTCTGCTGAGCAAAAACATGCCATCAGCCATCGAGGCAAGGCAATGCGACAATTCATTGAGGAATTCCAGTATGCCCGTCATCAATAGACGGGATTTCTGAGCGCAGGTATGTATCACTTTCAGCAGCTCCCACCTCTAAGCTTGTACATTCATGTTCCCTGGTGTGTTCGCAAATGCCCCTACTGCGACTTTAACTCACATACCGCACAAGATGAGTTACCCGAACAGGCCTATATTCAGGCACTACTGGCTGATCTCGAGCAAGAATTACCGCTGATTTGGGGGCGCTCGATTCAGACTATTTTTATTGGCGGAGGCACGCCCAGTCTGTTCAGTGCCGAAGCCTATGAAACATTATTTTCGGGTCTGCGCGCATTACTCAATCTGAGTCCGGACATTGAAATCACCCTCGAAGCTAATCCGGGTACCTTTGAAACACAACGTTTCGCTGATTACCGTGCGATAGGCATTAATCGGCTGTCGATAGGCGTACAAAGCTTTGATGCGGCATCGCTCAAAGTCCTGGGCCGTATTCATGACGACCGTCAGGCCATTCGCGCGGCTGAAATCGCCCACCAGGCCGGTTTTGATAATTTCAATATTGACCTGATGTTTGGCTTACCGGGCCAGACTGCCGCCTTGGCAAAGCATGATGTTGAAACGGCAATTGCGCTGGCACCCAGCCATATTTCCTATTATCAACTGACCATAGAACCCAATACGCTGTTTTACCAACAGCCGCCTGATTTACCCGACGAAGATCCACTCTTTGACTGGCAACTCAGTAATCAGCAACGGCTTGCAGAGGCCGGCTATCAACAATACGAAACATCTGCCTACGCTAGAGATGGCAAGCGCTGCCAGCACAATATCAACTACTGGCAATTTGGCGACTACCTCGGCATCGGCGCTGGCGCTCATGGCAAAATTACCAGTGCCGCAGAACAATCGATTCGCAGGCGCGTTAAACAAAAACTGCCCAAAAGTTATCTCAACCATGCCGGAAGCGCTGAATCACTATTGGCTGACACGCTGGTCGAGGTGAATGAAGTTGGTTTTGAGTTTATGTTGAACGCTTTGCGCTTGACCGATGGTTTTGCCACACCATTGTTCATGCAACGTGCCGGTATTCCGCTGGCGCGAATTAACACAGCATTGCAAAAAGCAGAGCAGCTTGAACTGCTTGAGTATGATATTCAGAGAATTCGCCCTACGCCTCTGGGCCAACGTTACCTGAACACGCTGATTGAGCTATTTCTGCCGGAATAGTATGCTTTTGCAATCAATTTCAAGGAGTGGATCATGTTGAAAACCAGCCTGCCAATCAGTGGACTGCTATGCCTGATGCTAATCTCAGCAAGCCATGCAGATGTGCTGTCAATCGCTGATCCACGTTACGAGGTTCCTAACAGTCCTTCTGGCATCCTACGCCCGACACAGGGCATGAATATGCAAACAGTGACTGCGCGTTTTGGTGAACCAGAGCAAAAGTTAGCTGCGGTGGGCGAGCCACCGATTACTCGTTGGGTGTATCCGCAGTTTGAAGTGTTTTTTGAACACCAACTGGTGATTCATTCGGTGGTCAGGCGCGACAGTCTGGAAGACTGATTCTCCAAGCCTGGTCAGCTCAGTCTTCTACGCCAAAGTATTTCACTTTCGCCCAGCGAGGCAATGTGCCGACTCTTGCATGATGCAAGGCATCGGACTCAATCACGATCAGCACAAATACCGTTACCAGCGTCGGTAAAATAGACACGCCGCCGACAATTGCGTAGACCGCTTCACGCATCATGCCAAGGTAAGTGTGCCCCACCCAACCGAAAGCAAATCCAGCAACCATCAGCACCAGCATCCAGGACAGAAATTTGCTCCAGCGACGGGCAATTTGCCAGTGAATATAGGCAAACTCATTGTCTTCACGGCGCATGGTTGAGGATTTGTAGAAGATCACCAACAAACTGAGTGCCGACAGCGCCGGCACAATCAGCAGGTACTTCATATAAGACTGGCCGAGTGTGGCGATGCCAGCAAACAACAACATGTGATTACCAATCAGGTTAATCACAAAAATATCGTGCGGTGTTCTTGCCTGGGAGCGTTGCTGTTCAGTCGGCTCAGGTAAATGTGCCATTTTATTTTGCCAGATTGTTCAAAATCGCATCGCGTACTGCAGCTAGATTAGCATCAACAGTCACAACAGGCGAAGAACTTTGTTTGATGGCAGTGTCAGGATCTTTCAGACCATGTCCGGTCAACGTACACACCACTGAACTGCCCTCAGGAATCTTGCCGCTGTTGATATCACGCAGCGCACCTGCCAGTGAAGTTGCCGAAGCAGGTTCACAGAAAATACCTTCTTTTTCTGCCAGCAGCTTCTGGGCAGCCAGGATTTCTTCATCACTGCACTCATCAAACCAGCCACCGGACTCTTCTTTGACCTTCCAGGCCATATCCCAGCTTTGCGGATGACCAATTCGAATAGCGGTTGCCACAGTTTCAGGATCGTCTACCATGTGGCCACGTAAAAACGGTGCACTGCCTGCCGCCTGATAGCCAACCATTTTCGGACGATTACCTACGATGGCACCACCCGCATATTTGCAGTGACCGTTGCAGTACGCACAGGCCTCGGTGACGTGATCGCCACAACCGGAAGAATATTCGCAGTAACCAATCCAATGTGCGGTGATATTACCGGCATTACCCACTGGCAAACAGTGATAATCCGGTGCACGCCCCAGCTCTTCAACAATTTCAAAAGCCGCGGTCTTCTGTCCCTGCAAGCGATAGGGATTAATAGAGTTAACGATGGTCACCGGCGCTTCTTTGGCCACTTCCTTGACCAGTTGCATGCCTTCATCAAAGTTGCCTTTGATCTGGATGACCACAGCGTTGTGCATCATGGCCTGAGCCAGTTTACCCTGGGCGATTTTGCCATCCGGGATCAATACAAATGCGGTAATGCCAGCACGCGCAGCATAGGCCGCGGCGGCGGCTGAAGTATTACCGGTTGAAGCACAGATAATCGCTTTACTGCCCTCTTCAACGGCCTTGGTGACCGCCATGGTCATGCCGCGATCTTTGAATGAGCCGGTTGGATTCAAACCTTCGTATTTGACATAGATATCGACATTTTTGCCGATGAGTCTTGGAATATTGTTGAGTTTGAGCAGTGGAGTATTGCCCTCACCAAGACTTATCAGCCGGGTGTCATCATTTACCGGCAGGCGATCGCGATAACGCTCAATCAGTCCGGTATAACGGGGTCGAAATGCCATCTGTGTGTCCTCTTGATTCTGTTTTTATATAACGAGCCTGTGGCCTGTTGTTTTTATCCCAGGGTTTCCATGCGAATCCGCATCACAGGTGCGGTCACAGTGCCCAAGGCTTCGATTTGAGCGATTGCTTCGTCCATATTCTTTTCAAGTACAGGCTGGGTCAGCATGATGATGGGAATAAGACCTTCATGCTCTTCGGGCTGTTTTTGCAGTATTGATTCGATGTTGATGCCTTGTTCGCTCAGTATGCGAGTGATATTGGCTAACACACCGGGTTTATCTTCGCTGTGAATTCTCAAATAGTAAGAAGTCACCACCTCTGCGATCGGCAAAATCGGAGTGTCCTTGAGCGCATCGGGTTGAAAGGCAAGATGCGGTACACGATTTTCCGGGTCAGTCGTCAAGGCTCTGACTACGTCGACAATGTCGGCCACAACAGCAGAAGCTGTCGCCTCGGAGCCTGCGCCAGCACCGTAATAAAGCGTTGGTCCCACAGCATCGCCCTTGACCACCACGGCATTCATCACGCCGTTAACATTAGCGATCAGACGTCGATGTGGAATCAGAGTTGGATGCACGCGCAACTCAACACCACGATCAGTTTTTTTGGCGATACCCAGATGTTTGATTCGATAGCCAAGCTCAGCTGCGTACTGCACATCTTCCTGTGCGATTTTGCTGATACCTTCTGTGTAGGCACTGTAAAACTGCAGCGGAATACCAAAAGCTATCGATGCCATGATGGTCAGCTTGTGCGCCGCATCAATGCCCTCAACGTCGAATGTCGGATCAGCTTCGGCATAACCGAGTGCCTGTGCTTCAGCCAGTACATCGGCAAAATCACGACCTTTGTCACGCATTTCGGTCAGGATAAAATTGCCAGTGCCGTTAATGATGCCCGCCAACCACTCGATGCGATTACCGGCAAGACCTTCACGCATTGCCTTGATAATGGGAATACCGCCAGCCACTGCCGCTTCAAACGCAATGGTCACGCCTTTTTCCTGAGCCAGCGCAAACAACTCGTTACCATGCATGGCAATCAATGCCTTGTTGGCTGTGACCACATGCTTGCCGTTTTCAATGGCTTTGCTTACCAGCTCTTTGGCAACACCAGTACCGCCAATCAGTTCAACCACAATCTGAATGTCTGGATCATTCACTACCGAGAAGGCGTCATCGGTCAGTTTGATACCTGAAAGATCGCAGTTTTTCGGCGATTGCAGATCCTTGTCAGCCGCGACTGAAATTTCGATATCACGTCCGGCACGACGAATTATTTCCCTGGCATTACGTTTGAGCACACTGACAGTGCCGCTGCCCACAGTTCCCAGGCCAAGAATCCCGATTTTCACCGATTGCAAAATTAAGCCCCCTGATCTCGTTTCATCATGTCACGAATGCCGCGAATGGCTTGTCGAGTACGGTGCTGGTTTTCAATCAGACCGAAACGAACATAGTCATCGCCATACTCACCAAAACCAATACCGGGAGACACAGCGACCTTGGCATCGATCAGCAATTTTTTACTGAACTCCAGAGAGCCCATCTCGCGATACTGTTCCGGAATTTTGGCCCAGACAAACATCGTGGCTTTAGGTTTTTCTACTGCCCAGCCGATAGCGTTTAATCCATCACACAGTACATCGCGGCGTACGCGGTAGGTTTCCGTGATCTCCTTGACACACTCCTGTGGGCCTTCAAGTGCGGTGATGGCCGCGACTTGAATTGGCGTAAACATGCCGTAGTCAAGATAGGACTTCATGCGAGCCAAAGCCGCAACCAGCGTTGGATTTCCTGACATGAAACCGACACGCCAGCCTGGCATATTGTAGGTTTTTGACAGGGTATAAAACTCCACCGCGACATCGATAGCACCGGGCACCTGCAAAATAGAAGGCGCTTCGTAACCGTCAAAGGTGATTTCACCGTAGGCCAGATCGTGAATGATCCAAATCTGATGTTCCTTGGCGAACTCGATAACACGCTCAAAGAATGCCAAGTCGACGCACTGTGTGGTCGGGTTGCCCGGGAAATTGAGCACCAGCATTTTGGGTTTTGGCCAGGAATCCTTGACTGACTTTTCCAGTTCGGCAAAGAAGTCGACATCCGGCGTCAGTGGCACGTGACGGATATCAGCGCCAGCAATCACAAACCCGTAGGGATGAATCGGATAGGCCGGGTTGGGTACCAGCACTGCATCGCCCGGTCCAACTGTCGCCAGAGCTAGGTGGGCAAGCCCTTCTTTGGAGCCGATAGTCACAATGGTTTCGGAATCCGGATCCAGCGTCACATCAAATTTGCGCAGATACCAGTCGCAAATCGCTTTGCGAAGCCGCGGAATACCGCGTGATACCGAGTAACGATGTGTGTCAGGGCGCTGCGCGGCCTCGACCAGTTTGTCGACGATATGTTGCGGTGCCGGACGGTCAGGATTACCCATCCCGAAGTCAATAATATCCTCGCCTCGCGCACGCGCTTTTGCTTTCAAATCGTTTACAATGTTGAATACATAAGGCGGCAGACGTTTGATTCTGGGAAATTCGTCGTTCAACTGGACACCTGCGATAAGCTAGAGCGGTTGGCAAACCAAGCAAAATAACTGAAAATCGATATTACATCAAATTCATTTAAGACTTCGGAAGACTATGAGCGAACAGGAAATATTGTACAACACGATTGTGCGAGAACTGGAACAAGGCAAACTGGTTTTACCGACTTTACCCGAGGTTGCCTTTAAAGTTCGCGAAGTCGCCAAAAACCCCGATGCCAGCACAGCTGAGCTGGCTGACGTCATCACGACTGATGCGGCGCTCTCCGCCCGTCTTATCAAAGTCGCCAACAGCCCGCTATATCGCGGCCGAGTGCCTATTGAATCGGTGCATATGGCAGTCGGCAGACTGGGCCAGGACATGGTCAGAAACATGGTCACCACCCTGGTCATGGAACAATTGTTCAAAGCAAAATCTCCCAAACTGGAAAAACGGCTCAGAGAACTGTGGAAACACAGCACTGAAGTCGCCGCCTTGAGTCGGGTCATTGCCAGCAAGCAAAAAGATATCCTGCCAGATGAAGCGCTGCTGGCTGGTTTGATTCACGATATTGGCGTCATGCCTATCTTGATGAAAGCCCAGGATCACCCGGAAATGCTTGAAGACAGAAAAAAACTCGACACACTGATTAGCAACCTTCACGGCAAAATCGGTGAAGCCATTCTCAAGAAATGGGAATTCCCAGCGAATCTGATTGCAGTTGCCGCCGAACATGAAAATCTGAATCGTAACAGTGGTCCAAATGGTCCAGATCTGGTTGACGTGGTACAGGCTGCAAACCTGCAAAGCTACTTCAACACCGATAAAGCGCTTGACCCGAGCACGCGTCACAAGGTGCTCGCTTTTGAAAAGCTGGGCATTGATACCGGCATCAGCGTGGCTGAACTGGACGAAAACAGTGCTGAATACGCTGAAGCACTGGCATTGTTTGAGAACATGTAAACTCGGCTGGCAATACCAGGCCAGCAGCTAAACCAGCAATGCCGTTATTCGGTCATATGCTGATGGAGATGCGATGGCAGGTTCTGAAAACACAGGATTAAAGGGCATCATCAAGCGCCTGCTGGCAGTGATCCTGATATCGATGGTGTTAGGCAGCACCTGGTTCTATGTTTATCTGATTGTCGGCTTGTCCAGTACCTATCTGGCAATGCCCGCGCCGCTTTGGGAAGCGCTGAAAAGTCTCACGCCTTTTTTAATCGTCACCGCGGGTATTCTGTACATTGCCAGTTGGCGCGGAGCGGCCTGGCTGCTCTATGGACTCAGCCTGTTGTTAATCGTGATTGCACTGGTCTATGACCGGCATCGCACTCAGGTCGAGCAACAAAAACACATCGAAAACAATCAACGTGCCGCCGAACTCGCCACAGCAGATGCCGAACAGGTGCTGCTATGTTCCAATGGCGAAAAACTGCTGGTCGTCAGTAGCTTGGGTACCACAGAACAAATTCCGGTATTGGATATATTGCTGGTCAGACAGGATGGTCAATTACAACAACGCCCGCTGGCAACCACCGGTTTGAGGGATGTGCCACGTATACAGCCAGACATGGACAAGTATCTGGACGGTACGGTTGAGTGCCGAAATGAAGCTTTCAGCTCAGCCGCAGGGCTGGTCGACTATCTGCAACAATTCATTGCCGACAATCAACCGCACTTATAGCAAAATCATTGTAACTGTGACTTGAGCTGCTTCTTGCGCGCTTCGCCTATGGCATTCCAGTGGAGATTGCTCAGAGCCCCCTCAAAAGAATAGAGGTAATAACAGACAGGTAAAGTCTCGTCTGGATAGCGGGACTTGATCAAGCGATGTGCTTCAACGGCTCCCAGGCGACGTAAATCTGCTTCAGTGAATATGCCCACTTCATTGAGTCTGTTTGCGAGTTTCTGACCAATGTTTTTAAGTTGCATCAGTTGATTAGTCGCCATATGCCTCGTCCTCAAACACCTGTTTGGTATAGGCGGCACTGTCCATTTCAACAATCTCGACCGTAATCGACACCGAACCCAACACCAATTCGCTGACTGCCTGCAAGATTTCTGAGGACAAATGTTGCTTCTGTGACACAGAGCGGCCCTGGTGCAAGCGAACGGTCACATGAATGAAGTCGCTGATTTTTTCATCGAGGATAAACAGATCATAACCCTGCGCCCGGCTTTTGATATGGGCAGGTACAAACAAACCTGAGTCTTCAGCCACATCATGCACTGTGCCCAGCAACTCAGCGGGTGAGAGGCGATCTAACAGAGTGTTGGAATATTCAACGATACAATGTGGCAAATGACCTGCTCCCGATTTGTCATTTCAGTTTAATACAATGATTAATGTACTTGTTTTAGCTTCTGATATTGCCATCCGAACAATGCACAGGCAACATGTCATCACGCCTACCTGATCAGGAGCATCGCCGTGCAACGACTATCACTCTATTCACTGTGCCTCGGTACCAGTTGTTTTTTTGCCGCAGCGGTTATGGCCGACACGCCCAATCTGACCCCGGGACTGTGGACACACACCACCACCTCGACTATCGAAGGTCCGGTCAGCTTTCCGGCACAAACTGAAACACATCAGGAATGCCTGAAACAGGATGATCTCGATAAAGGTCTGGATCTACTGGACTTGCCTGATGACTGTGCCGTATCAAAAGCAGACATCAGCCGTGATCGGATGGATTTTGCCATGCAATGTAATGTCGAGGGCATGCAGGCCAAGTTCACCGGACATGCGACTTTCCACGGTGATCGCATGCAAGGGCAAATGAACAGCGATATGGATACCCCGATGGGCAAAATGCAAATGAACATGAACTACACTGCCGAACGCGTGGGTGATTGTTAGCGAGGGCATCTGATCATGCTTCAGGGCTTATCTCCAATGTATATGCCCAGCCTAGGCTGGCGATGGCTGCTTGCTGTTATTTTGCTGATAAGCCTCAGCGGCTGTCAGACCAGTCCACCCGTGGACACAGCAAGTTCGAGAGACTATCGACCCTATTTTCCAACACCTGATGTCCAAGATCCCACCACCGCCGCATTGCAGCTGCTTTATCAACAGCATTACCTCTGGCATGGAACGCCTTACCGCATAGGGGGTAACAATCAAAGCGGCATTGATTGTTCTGGTTTTGTTCAGGTGACCTACCGGGATGTATTTGGCATAGATTTACCACGAAGAACAGATCAGCAAGTGCATGTTGGCAGACAAATCACAAAATCTGAGTTGCAACCGGGTGATTTGATTTTTTTCAGAGAAGGTCGTCATGTCGGCATTTATCTGGAAAACCGTAAATTCCTGCATGCTTCAACTCGCCGGGGAGTGATTATCTCCAGTCTGGATAACAGCTATTGGTCGCAGCGCTTCTGGCGTGCGGTGCAAATCCGTGACCATGGCTACACCACTTCAGCCTATCAGCCATAATGTCGGCCGATCCTTACTTGCTTGCCCACACCGGCATTTTTGTCATCCTGATGACGCTGCTGGTGCAATGGTTTATCGCCAGTAAAACCAAAGCCTCACAATCCGGTGCCATTCCCGGCAAACTGGATCCTTCCCTTAGCCATGAGTCTTTTGTATTCCGGGCACACCGCACCTTTCAGAACTCACTGGAAAACCTGCCGCTGATGTTAGGCACTACCTTTTTGGCATTATTTATCAGTGCAAATGCGCTATGGACCGGTATCTTTATCTGGTTATTTGCAATGGCTCGAATCGGCCACATGGCACTCTACTATGCCATTGCTACCGAGACGAATCCCAGTCCGCGCACCTGGTTTTTTATGCTTGGCCTAATCGCCAATGTCGGGCTTCTGGCCCTGTGTGGCGTCTCATTCCTGCCTTGAACCACAATCACGCAGCATGCTCAATCACAAGGGTACTTCTTGACAGCCTTAGCAATAGCAGCGAGATTGGTTTTCAGGTGAAACAGCAACATCAGCACAGCCAGCAAAAACAAGGTCAGCAGTATTAGCCCGTCGAAACAGCTTCCCCAAAGCGTTCGACCCACCAGCAGTACACCCAGCGCAGCACAGACAATCTGCACACCATCCAGCACAATCATCTGAGCCAGCACATCACGCAGTTGAGATTTGACAGCTTCATTGCCGGTTGCCGCTTTGTTGAGCTCCACTCGTTTTTCCGCCAGTTGCTTATACGGCACAGTGCGAATATAGGCCACCACCGCAAGCAACAGCGTCAATAATGCAAATTGCGATGTTCCATCCAATACAGATTCAGTCATTGCAGCGTCCTCACATTAGAAAAAGGCCCGGCCTGACCAGGCACTGTTGAATAAAACGCTATAAACTATTAAAGCAAGTTCATGACAGTTTTTCAGAGAAACATGATGACGATAAGCGCTTTTCGCGGGCACCAGCCCAAACTGGGGAAAAAGGTCTGGATTGATGACAGTGCGGTGGTGATTGGTGATGTTGAGATCGGCGATGACAGCTCCGTCTGGCCACTGGTATCAATTCGCGGCGATATGCATCAAATCCGCATCGGCAAACGCACCAGTATTCAGGACAATTCCTGTTTACACATCACGCATGCCAGTGAGTTCAAGCCAGAGGGCCATCCCCTGTTCATTGGCGATGATGTCACCATCGGTCACATGGTGATGTTGCATGGCTGTACCATCGGCAATCAGGTCCTGGTGGGCATGTCTTCAACCATTCTTGATGGCGCAGTGATTGAAGATCAGGTGGTCATTGGCGCAGGTTCACTGGTGCCACCCGGCAAACGACTCGAATCCGGTTATCTCTACTACGGATCACCGGTCAAGCAGATCCGCCCGCTGACCGCTGCTGAACTCGACTACTTTCTGTATGCCTGTCAGAACTACGTCAAACTGAAAGACGAGTATCTCTAGGTCGTTGACTCAGGATATCCAGCGCCGCAATGCGGTAGGCTTCAGCCAGGGTTGGAAAGTTGAATGTGTTTTCAACAAAAATATCCACTTCTGCACCTTTCAGCATCGCCATCTGCCCGGTGTGAATCAGTTCGGTCGCTCCTTCACCAACACACATGATGCCGAGAATTTCTCGCCCTGAACGATCTGCCACAATCTTCAACATGCCTTCGGTGTTACCGGAAATCTGCCCTCGGGCAACTTCCGAAAAATGGGCAATGCCGACCAGAATATCCGCGTCCTGTTGTCTTGCCTGTTGCTCTGTCAGGCCCACCGATGATAACTCGGGGATAGAATAAATGCCGGCTGGAATCAAATGGCTGAATTGAGCCGTTTCAAGTCCAAGAATATTGCAGGTGGCTCGCCTGCCCTGCTCCATCGAAGCCGAGGCCAGAGACGGCGAACCAATCACATCCCCTGCTGCATAGATATTATCCACCGCCGTTTGCAGACGCTCATTGACACTGATAAGCCCACGCTCATTGACTGACAATCCGGCATTTTCCAGGTCCAGATGATCCACGTTAGCCAAACGTCCGGCCGCACACAGCAGCTTTTGGCTTGTCACCACCCGGCCGCTTTCACACTCGGTCACCACCTGACTAATACCATCCCAATACACTTTGCTGACTTGCTCACTACCCAGCCAGGTACCGCCCATCGCTTCAAAGGCTCTCACAAATGTATCGGTCATATCCTTGTCGAGAAATCCTAGAGGATTCGGGTAGCGATCAATCATCGTGACCTGCACCCCAAGCGCCTGAAAAATAGACGCATACTCACTGGCAATCACCCCGCCACCAAGTACAGTCAGACTGGAAGGTAGATAAAGCATCGACAGTATCGAATCACTATCCAGAATATGTTCGTGATCAATCGGCACATTATCCGGGTTTCTCGGATATGAACCTGTGGCGATAATAATATGCGGTGCACGAATCGTTTGCAGGCTGCCATCAACATGGGTTAGCGCCAATGAGTATCGATCGACAAATCGAGCACGGGCATGCAGTCGCACCACATGATTACGGGTGATCTGTTCCAGCATGTATGTGTGATGAGATTTCAACACTTCATCCAGCCGGTCGATCAGCGTCACCATTTCAGTATTCTCATCCAGTGAGAATTTTGCCAATGCGGCTGTCTGCCGCATGTTTTTAACCCGCAGTGCATTTTCCCTGAGCGTTTTGGATGGAATAGTGCCTTTGTGTACGCAAGCACCACCAAACATGCTGTCCTGTTCGATAATGGCAACTGATTTGCCTGCCTTGGCGGCTTGTATGGCTGATTTCTGACCGGCCGGTCCACTGCCTATGACGATAAAGTCATAATCATATTCACTCATGCCGTCAGACCTTTCAGCCGCTGTTCGATCACTTCCTGCATCGACAACAACTGCTGAGTTTCCTCTGGATAGATATTGAGCTGATTGATCGACGGCAATTCACCAAACTGGGACAGTTCTGCGGTTTGGCCTGTGAACATGGCTTCGGCAAAATGTTTGGCCGCATCAACAACTGCGGCCATTTTAGAAGCGGCGCCATCACTGAATGGACTTGCCAGGTGTTCGATAGTATCCACGACCAACGCTGGCATGTGCCAGCGCCGTACCACCATAGTCGACACATCCAGCCAGTATTGGTCTTCCAGCCTGTGAACCTCGGCAGGATCAAGCGCCAGATTATCTTGCGAAGCAATATCTATCAGTGTTTGCAAAATGGCCGGGCGGCCAATCGAATGAATCAAACCTGCCAGGAAGGCCACTTCCACGTTGACACGGCAGTGACGGGCAATCTCCTTAGCCCACAGGGAAGTCGCCAATGCATGATGCCAGTTGGCTTCCACATACGTTTCATAACCGGGGGTATTAAAAAGCTTGGCGCTGAGAACCGCGGAAATAGCTATCTCACTGATCACATTCATGCCCAGCCGGGCAATTGCCTGCTGCAGTGAGACCAGATTAGCCATCGGCGTGTAAGCAGCCGAATTGGCAATCCGCATCACATGTCCAGCCAAGGCAGGGTCACTTTGAATTAACTGCGCCATTTGACTGGCATCAGAGTCTTTATCGTTAGCCAGCGCAAATGCCCGATTGGCAATCTCTGGCAACATGGGCACTTCAACAAAGCCCTCAACAATTGCCTGCTTCAGTAAATCCTCCAGCGTCAACGGCTGACCAGTTTCTTGATTATCGTCTTGCATCTCTCAAATCCATTTATGACAAAGGTCTTGGTTTTATATGACGTTCAGAACTCTTTGGTTCTGTTGTTCCACAGCGAAACTACCACTAATCATGCGGTTGCGTCTATCTGCCTGTCATGTTGAGAAATGGGAGATACACAAAAAATTGTGCGGTGCTCAATCTCCGAGGCCTTGCTCGTTATCATCAAGGTGCCAGATGATCGTCATCTTGTTCGACATCAGAATCTGTTAAGCGCCTTTTGATGCCGCTCCCAGCTGCTGGGATGCTTCAACATAAGTGTCAAAGTTCTGGATATAGTCATCCATATTCAATTCCAGCATCCGCCGATATTCGTTAACAAAAAACTCAACGGTTTCATCACGAGCCTTTGCCATGTCCTGACCATTCGTCCAGCCAGAAGCGGTAAACCAGGCACTATATCTGGCCAAACCATACATAAACGCAGCGCTGACCTGTCCGGCTTCCACACCTTGCTGCATATGCTGATTGGCTATTTTGATAAATTCATCTGCACGATCAAAAAACTCTTTGGGTACTTCACTCATGGGATTACTCACTCTAAAAATGGCTGGCCGATGTGCCGCCGCGAAAAACAAATCAGAGTAAACACCACCGTACACCGTCAGATACAGCACATTTCACAACAGTTACCGGGAACTGTTCCTGTCCCTCGTTGATAACAACTGAGCGCCAGCGGAATGCAGTCAAACACTCAACAAAACAGACCCTTCATCACTGAATCATATCTCTAGAAGTTGATAAAACGATTTAGCCTCATTCAGGAGTTTCGCAATAACTCCTCGGGTAGAGACACCTCAATAAACCATTTCGGCTGCATCGCCTCAAAATCAGTACGGATGTTCGATGGCAAATAACTCGCCGAGTCGAGTACATAGGACTCTTCTGACACTCTTGTGAATACCACCCAATGCCAGAAATTTTTGTCATTCTGTTGATGATGCTTGATGGCTAACAGTGCCAGATCCGGCAAAGTGGCCCAGGAGGTGAATTCAAACTCAGTTGCCGAGCACTGAACACCTTCGCTGGCTAGCAGCGTTCGCACATACTGAGTCTCTGACCAAAGCGCTTCATCTTCTGCATATATCCCCATTTGATTGGCGATTGCTTTCATTTCTGAATAGGACTTGCCCAAAAGGCAAGCAACTGCGGCAATGCCACAACCGCTGACCTCTTCTTGTATCACTGGTTTTAACATGTGTTTTTTCCAAAAAATTCTGCGACCCCAGATCACAATAACAACAGAAAGACCATTCTGTAGACAAATCAGAACATTATGTTGAAAGATAGTAGTTAGTGAACAACTGATAAACCAGCAAGCATCATGAATACAGGGAGTTTCAAATGCGGGTACTGATTGTTGATTTGAATAATTTTTCTCGTTATCCGACCTCTGTCGGTTATCTGACCAGTGTACTCAGACAACACGGGCACG
>NZ_APHR01000078.1 GCF_000349205.1 Methylophaga lonarensis MPL
AGGACTTGCCCAAAAGGCAAGCAACTGCGGCAATGCCACAACCGCTGACCTCTTCTTGTATCACTGGTTTTAACTATGTGTTTTTTCCAAAAAATTCTGCGACCCCAGATCACAATAACAACAGAAAGACCATTCTGTAGACAAATCAGAACATTATGTTGAAAGATAGTAGTTAGTGAACAACTGATAAACCAGCAAGCATCATGAATACAGGGAGTTTCAAATGCGGGTACTGATTGTTGATTTGAATAATTTTTCTCGTTATCCGACCTTGTCTGTCGGTTATCTGACCAGTGTACTCAGACAACACGGGCACGATGTTGAGGTGCTATCACCGCTGGCGAGAGGTGTTTCTGGCTATCCCAGACTGACCAGAGCACGGCGACGGGAGCTGTTTGTGAACTATCTCAAGTTCTGGACCGCGGTCAGTCGAAATCGATTTATCCGGGCCAGTCGACGCAAATTGCAAGGCTGGCATCAGCCGGGCAATGATGATGATCAGCAAGTCATTACTGACTACTTCAAAGAGATGCTCAGTAAAAGCCCGGACATCGTGCTTATTTCTGCCTACACCATGTACTTTGATATCACCACAGCGCTTGCCAAAGCAGCCAAACAACGTGATATTCCGGTTATGGTCGGTGGCAGTGCTTTTGTCTACCCCGAAATTGCCAGAAAATGGCAATCCATCCCGGGGGTGAGTGCAGTGTTTGCCGGGGAACCTGAAAACAATCTGCCTGAGCTCATCGAAGCCATCATTAGCCAATCTGCACGGGATAAATTTCAGGGCTTATTACATCAAGACAGCACAAATTATCAGCCTGCAGCACCACTCTATCCGCTTGATCAGCTACCATTTCCAGACTTCTCTGACTTTCCCTGGCAGGCGTATCCGAACCGGGTAATTCCGATCATGACCGGCCGAGGCTGTGAATGGGACATTTGTAGTTTTTGTTCAGATGTCGTCAGTGCTTCGGGCAGACATTTTCGGTCAAGAAGCCTGCAAAATGTCATCGACGAGATGCGTTTTCAACACAGTCAATTCAACAGCGAATTATTTGTATTTCTGGATCTGAAACTCAATTCTGATCTATCACTCTGGCGGGGTTTGATTGCCGAAATTCCAAAGTCCTTCCCAAAAGCGCAATGGACAGCCTCACTTCATGTCGACACGCGTGCTGACAACGGACTCAGCCGGCAGGATCTGCAACAGGCCGCCAAGGCTGGTTTGTCGCGTATTACCTGTGGCTTTGAATCCGGTAGCCCGGATATCCTGAAAAAAATGGCCAAAGGCATCAAACTCGACCGACTGTCAGCGTTTCTCCAGGATGCACATCATGCAGGCATCAGTGTCCGTTTGACCGCCATTATCGGATACCCAGGAGAAACCGCCAGCGATATTGCTCTGACCACCGCCTTTGTCAATGCGCATCGTGACTACATCGAACGGATCATGCTCAATCGCTTCACACTGATGCCAGGTACCCCTGTGGCTGACATGCTGACCAACACTCCTGAGCAACACCCGGAATTCACTGTCCGTGATTTGAATACACACAGCGCGACCATCGATCATCACAATCAAGCCATGAACAACAGCCGATACCAGTTTGAGGTATTTCGCTTAATGGCAGCGGTTCACAAGGTCAATCGTAAACCGCTGAAAGCCTCTGCACGTGAATTTGAAGGGGTCATGTAGCAATACTGCTATTCAGAATTGCTATCTGCAGGGTGATGAATACCGTCAACTGTCTCTACCTCGCCAAGCTCAAACGGATTTACTCCCTCAAGGCAGGCAACGTTAAAACCATATTCATCAGGATTGGAACGACGTTGATGATGCGTATAAATGCCGCACACTGAGCAAAAATAATGTCTGGCTGTCATGGTATTGAACTGATAAAGACGCAACATCTCCTCCCCTTTCAGGATTCGGATATCTTGCAAGGCGGCAGAAGCCGCAATCGCGCCGCGTCTTCGACAAAAAGAACAATTACAACGTCGTGGACTGACCAGCCCGTTAGGTAAATACACCTCAAACTCAACAGCGCCACAGTGACATGATGCACGGTGATACTCACGGATTTCGGTACTGCCGACCTTTTTTATCACGATTCATCTCCCTAACGAATGCCATTACTTATAACAACAGAGCTTGAAATTGATTCCCGGCAGGACTATATTAACGACATTACATCGAATAATGGAATATTAAGTGGAAGCCTGTAACCAAGATGAACATCATTCACCGCAGCCACCGGTCGCTGAACCAAGTATTCAACAATTGGAGCGCACAGCTGCATTGTTCAAAGCACTCGGAGATCCTGCGCGACTGGCATTGCTCTATCGCCTGCGATTAGGCGAACGATGCGTAGGAGATCTGGTGGGTGATGACAAACTGTCCACAGTATCAGCGCGTTTGCAAACCCTGCTCAATGCCAATCTGGTTTCCCGGCGACGCGATGCCAGACATTTGTATTACAAACTTGCTGACCAGCATGTTGTTGAACTGTTCGAAAACGCTCTCGAACATGCCAACGAAAAAACTTTAACCCAAGGAGACTGACATGAGCTGCAATATTCACCAAGATCATCAGCACAAGCACGGTCCTGACTGTGGCCACACTCAAATCGAACACGATGGCCATATTGATTTTTTACACGACGGACACTTGCATCACCCACATGAGTCGCACATTGACGAGCACACTATCGGAGTGACGGCGAAAAACCCGGCAAACTGTACGCCGCACCATGAATGTGCCGGTCACGATGCAGACCACGTTCATGGACCAGATTGTGGTCATGAGGCCATTCCACATGGCGATCACATTGATTATCTGGTGAACGGCCATCTGCATCACCCGCATGGCGATCACTGTGATGATCACGGACCGGTCAAAGTGCTCAACTAGACT
Organism: Methylophaga lonarensis MPL; assembly: GCF_000349205.1. Classification (GTDB taxonomy): domain Bacteria; phylum Pseudomonadota; class Gammaproteobacteria; order Nitrosococcales; family Methylophagaceae; genus Methylophaga; species Methylophaga lonarensis. The sequence goes on from NZ_APHR01000078.1 coordinate 2,919, forward strand.
CACGTTTGTAGATTTAAGAGCACCCATCAAAAGGGCCAGAGAAAATTCTCTGGCCCTTTTTTGTGTCACAACATCAGGCATAAGTCAGGTTTTCTGCGCTGATCATTCGCTCATTTTGCACCACTTTTATATTTTGGCCGACATGGCACAAATTCTGCTGTTTTCGCTGGTGAACACTCTATAAAGCTCAGGATCCCGCTATTTAACATCGCAACAGCAAATCCTTCGCACCGATAGAGTGCTGACTTCTCTAGCGGAGACTGATTAATGCCAGATATGAGTGCACTGGATGCATTATGGGTTTTAATTGCAGCAATGCTGGTTCTGATTATGCAGGGTGGATTCCTGTGTTTGGAGTCTGGTCTTACCCGCAGCAAAAATGCGATTAACGTCGCGCTTAAAAACGCCTTTGACTTGATCGTTGCCGCCATACTGTTCTGGCTGTTTGGTTTCGGCATTATGTTTGGTGCCCATGAGGGCCTGCAACTTGATACCCACTGGTTTATTGCCGACTTTTCCAGAGACGAGTTCTGGCACGCCAGTTTTTTCTTTTTCCAATTAACCTTTTGTGCCACCGCCGCCACGATTGTGTCAGGCGCTATCGCCGAGCGTAGCCGCTTTCTGGTTTACATCATTATTACTGCCCTGATCAGCCTGCTGCTCTATCCTGTGTTTGGTCACTGGTCGTGGAGCAGTGCCGTCAATGAATCTCCCGGCTGGCTGGAAGCCATGGGGTTTACCGATTTTGCTGGCAGTACTGTGGTTCATAGTGTGGGTGGCTGGGTAGCGCTGGCCGCGGTGATTGTTATCGGTCCACGAACCGGGCGTTTTATTCGCGGTAAAGTACAAAACATTCCGGGCAGCAATCTGCCATTGGCAATCCTTGGCATGCTGTTCTTCATGATCGGCTGGATTGGCTTTAATGGCGGCAGCACACTGGCTTTTACCACCGCCATTGCTGGCATTATCGTCAACACTATCATTGCCGCGGCTGCCGGAGGCATTACCGCCATCCTGCTTTCGATGACGCAGCAGGATAATAGTCAGACTACTTCACTGACCATTAACGGCACATTGGCAGGATTAGTGGCCATCACTGCCGGAGCCCATGTAGTTTCAACACCACAAGCAGCCATTATTGGCGGTCTTGGCGCACTGGTGATGTTTCTGGCTGAAAAACAGATGCACCGAATGCAGCTTGATGATGCCATTTCGGCAGTGCCTGTTCACCTGGCTGCCGGTATCTGGGGCACATTGGCCGTGGCTATTTTTGGTGATTTGCAATTGCTCGATACTGGCTTAACTCGCACAGGCCAATTGCAGGTTCAGCTACTGGGCATCGCTGCCTGTGCTTTATTTGTGTTCCCGTTGTCACTCAGTTTCTTGTTGTTACTGAACCGCTACACACCATTGCGTGTTAGCGCCGAAGCTGAACGGCAGGGGCTTAATGTTTCAGAACATGGTGCAAAAACTGAACTCAGTGATTTACTTTCCGCCATGCAAACGCAAGAGCGTAGCGGTGATCTGAAACAGCGGGTTCCGGTTGAGCCTTTTACCGAAGTCGGTCAGATTGCCTCTCAATACAACCGGGTGATTGCTAATTTGAACCGTATGGTGACTCGCACCCGTTTAATAGTGCGAGATATGCGCGATGGCGTTATCACCTTTTCCAGCCAAGGCATTGTCACCAGCGCCAATCCCGGCGCCGAAATTCTGTTTGGTTTGCCTGCTCACCAATTGGTTGGGCAACCCACTGATGTGTTGCTGCACGAACAGAATAAACAAACCTACACAGCAACATTACCCGAGCATTTATTTGTCACCTTAGCCAGTAGCCAACAGCCTGGGCCCTATGAAATAGTCGCCAAAAACAGCAAAGGAACCCCTTTCACTGTCGAAGTCACAACCACTGCCAGCCCGACCGATGAGGGCGTGCAATACAGCGCCATGCTGAGAGATATCAGCGAAAGAAAAAAGATGGAGGATCGTCTGCACCGTCATTCTGAGCTGGCTCAAGTGACCCTGGAAGCCATCACTGAAGCTGTCGTCACCTGTGATGCCGCCTATAACATCGTCTATCTAAACCCAATGGCCAGTGAATTGCTTGGCCAGACAACAGAGCAGGCATTTGGAAAACCGATTGATGAGATTATTCTCATTGAAGACGCTGACGCGACTCCAATTCACATCACATCACTGTGTCTGGAGTATTCAAACAAAGCACAGAAAAAAAAACCAACAGCGTTTATTTATCTTGAGGAATCAGCAAGGTGGTGAGTTTGAAGTTCAACTCAACTGTGCGCCCTTGCTGGATACCAACCGACAGAATATAGGCTGGGTGGTGGCACTTCAGGACATCACCCAAAACAGTCGCTTGCAGAAGATGCTGACCTTTCAGGCAGTGCACGACACCCTGACGGGGCTCATCAATCGCCGTGAATTTGAAAAGCGTCTGGAATCACTGCTCGATGAAGCACATCACGATAAAGCAGAACATCTGCTCTGCTATCTGGATTTAGATCAGTTCAAACTGGTCAATGACACTTGTGGGCACCGAGCCGGTGATGTGCTATTGAAACAGCTCTCAAGCCTGCTGAAACCCGTGCTGCGTCAAACCGACACGCTGGCAAGGCTGGGCGGTGATGAATTCGGGGTATTGCTCAGCCATTGCCCGATTGAAAAAGGTATGGATATTGCCGAGACGCTGCGAAAAACTGTCACCGCTTTTCGTTTTTCCTGGGATGGTCAGGTGTTTTCGGTTGGCGTCAGCATCGGTTTGGTCAGTATTACCGAGGTCAGTGGCAGTCTGGATGAAGTGTTAAGTCAAGCTGATGCCGCTTGCTATGCAGCCAAAGACCGCGGACGTAACCGGGTGCACCTGTTCCAGCCGGATGACCTTCAGGCACAGGAACGCCAAGGCCAAATTCAGTGGGCCAGCCGCTTACAGGAAGCACTCGATAAAGACCTTTTCCGACTTTATTATCAAACGATTATTCCGCTGGAAGACAGCGATAACACCATGCCGCATTATGAAATTCTGGCTCGCATGATAGGTCCTGAAGGTGAAGTCATTCCACCTGGTGCCTTTATTCCAGCGGCTGAACGTTTTGGACTGATGCCCAAGATCGACCAATGGGTGATTCGCAATACACTGGCCTGGATGGGCGATCAACTCCGCCAAAACCAGCAGCCGGTATTTTGCACAATTAACCTGTCTGGTGCCTCTATTGGCCGCGATGACTGCTTGCAGTTAATTCAGGAACAACTGGAAAAGCGCAAAGTGCCGGCAAATAATATTTGCTTTGAAATCACCGAAACCGCTGCCATCGCTGACCCAGCCAATGCCGGTCGCTTTATTGCCGAACTCAAACGCATGGGTTGCCAGTTCGCTCTGGATGATTTTGGCAGTGGCCTGTCTTCTTTCGGTTATTTAAAACAGCTACCCGTTGATTACCTGAAAATTGACGGCTTTTTTATTCAGGATCTGGCCAATAACCGGATTGACCAGGCCATGGTCGCTTCGATCAATAACATCGGCCATATTATGGGATTAAAGACCATTGCCGAATTTGTCGAAGATGCAGCGACGCTGGATATCCTGCGTCAGATCGGCGTGGATTATGTGCAAGGCTATTACCTGTCACGGCCAGAACCACTGGAGTCTCTCAACAGTGTCAGGGTAATGCCACGCTAGTGCTGGTTATTCGCCTTCAGGACGGACTTTGCTTATTTGATCACGGCAGCGCAGACCGCCCAGCAAGCCGAGCGCCAACATACAAAAAACGGTCACCAGCAAGTCATCATTGATCAACATCAGTCGGCCGAAATACAGACTTACCAATGCCAGCGTTACCAGTGCCAGTAACAAGCTGGCCGCGACACCCACACGAAATGCCAGTGCACGAGGCAGATTTTTACTCCGGCACCATTTACCTACCAGCGCGATATAAACGTAGTAAATCAACAGTCCGATGATGGCGTAGCTCAATTGCATTTTCTGTTCCTTATGCTGATGACGAGTGGCAAATGCTTTACTGACCGAGAGTCTGCAAGCTACATCAACTGCAACGCTGATGAATTTGTGCATTGGTCAAAATAAAGGCAGCGCTATCAATGTCGGCATCATAAGCGACATTGAGCATTGCTGCCGCCACACATTGTACCGAGACCGGTCGAATGGCTTTGGGAAGCCACGGTGTCAAAGGCCTAAAGACCATATAGGTCAGCTTTTCAGCAAACCGGCCATCATCAGGTCTGCCCAGCAGCAGTGAGGGCCTTGCGAAAAACACACTGGGTAAATCAAGTGCCTGAATATCACGCTCCACCTCACCTTTGACTCGACTGTAGAAACTCAAGGAATTCACATTGGCCCCCACAGCGGTAATGACTCCCAGACGCGCCACTGCAGCCGATTTGCAGGCACGGGCAAATGCAACCGCCAGCTCATGATCAATCTGCCGAAAAGCGGCTTGACTGCCTGCCTGTTTTTGCGTGGTGCCCAGCGCGATAAATGCCAGAGAATCAGCCGGAATCAACGATCTGACTTGCTGTTCCAGTTGCTGAAAGTCAACAACCTTAAGGTCCAGTTTTGCAATATCTGCACCTGCAAACTCATCCGATAAGGCCAAATCACGGCGGCTGATCACAATCACTCTGCTGATATCCGCCCGAACACTCAGTTGCCTGACCAACTGCTTGCCCACCGCACCGGTAGCTCCTAACACAATCGCTATGTCGTTCATCTATTGGCAGTCTCAGGGTCGTTAGCATCTAATGATTCAAGATGATGCGTTTAAAGGCTATTTTAATCAAACCAACGGAAAGCTTTTTGCTTGCTCCCGCAGAGGGCAAAAAGTATTCTTATCGGCTTTTGATTGCGCACAACACTCAGAAAAATCTGCCGCAGCGCAGCTCAGAGATGAGTCCTCACGCACACTAATAGAGCCACACATGAAAAAAATAATCGCTTGTCTACTCGGTCTGTTTGCCACAACCAGCCATGCGACTAACGGTATCAATCTGATTGGTTTTGGCGCTGAATCCACCTTGATGGCTGGTGCTGATGTGGCGGTGGCACGCGACAGCAGTGCGCTCAACACTAATCCGGCCGGTCTGGCACAAATCGACAACAAGCATTTTGATGTTTACGGCTCGCTGCTGCGGATCACTGATTTGTCTCACAAGGATCAATTTGGCAATGACCGGCATGCCAGCAACCGCTACACCGGTCTGGGTGGCATGGGCTACGCACAAAAACTGCAAAATACCCCCTGCACGGCGGGACTGGGTTTGTTTGCTCAAGGCGGCTCGGGCGGTGTGTTTGAAAACCTCAACACGGCCTTTGGCACACGGGATGAATATTCCGGCTTGTTTGCAGTCGCCAAAGTCACCACGGGCCTTGGCTGTAAAGTTAATGACAAGTGGTCAGTGGGCGGCAGCTTTGGACTGGTCTATGCCCAGGCAGAACAGAAAATTTTTCCCAATACCTCTGTGCCGCCCGACTTTGCCGGTATTTCCATCAAAGGCGCTGACAGTCTGCGCACCAGCTTTAAGCTGGGCATTCAATATCAAGCGACTCCTCAGCTGACTCTGGCGGCAGCTTATACCGGCAAAACTGAATTGCCGTTGAGCGGCGGTCAATTGAAACTCAATATGACCGGCGCCGGGCTGGGCGTGGTCAAATACCGTGACGTCAAATTGAACGGGCTGGCCTTGCCCGAAGAAATTGCTGTTGGCGCTGCTTATCAAATGAATGAACGTCTGCTGTTGTCTCTGAAAATAAACTGGATTAACTGGTCTGATGCCATGCGATCAAATGTACTGATCGCCAGAAAACCGGACAACGCGGCTCTGCCGGATATTCGTAATACAGCGGCCATGGACTGGAATAATCAGCTGGTGTATGCCCTAGGCATGGCTTATCGCTATAACGACAAACTCACCTGGTATGCAGGCTATAACTACGGTAAAAACCCAATCCCTAAAAACAATAGCAATCCTGTGGTGGCGGGTATTTTTGATCACCACCTGACCTTTGGTGGCAGTTACCAACTAAGTTCGGAATGGTTGATGTTTGCCGGAATCGAATATGATTTTCGCAAGAAGGTGAACTACAGTAATTCTGATTTACCGTTTGCTGATAATGCTCAACTGCGTAACGAAGCCGTTTGGTTACATGTGATGCTCAGCAGGCGCTGGTAAACGCAGACAACTCCGACAATCTAAGCCCATTGCGGCATATTGGTGTTGCGTTTGTGCTGATACATGCGCTGATCCGCCAGCATTCTCAGCTCATCCACGTTACTTACCTCGCTCATACTGGCCAACCCGTAACTCACGCCGGCCTTATCAAAACCATTGCGGTGTAAATGCTTGATGGTGTCGTCAATGCTTTGCCTGATGCTATCAGCAAGATTGGAGCTATCGCTGAGAATGGCAAATTCATCGCCGCCCATGCGATGCAGCACACCCAAGCCGCCAAGTCTGGTCGACAACGTACTGGCAAACAGCTGCAACAGTTCATCACCTTTTGAGTGCCCAAAAGTATCGTTGTACAGCTTGAGGTTATCCATATCCAGCAGCGTAATCATGCCGTTGCTGCTCATTTTTTCCAGCGCTTGATCCATGGCATAGCGATTAGGTAAACCTGTCAGTGCGTCATGATGTGCGATCTGCAGACTATGCCGTACCAGTGCCAGATTTTTCTCTTTGTCCCGATAAACTTCGGCAAACTGATAGCCCAAGACCAGACCGATCAGCAATACTTCGACAGTGACCGCCAGCAAACCAATATGTTCGATATAAAGGGTATAAATGCCTTCCAGATCCTTGCTGGAAATCGCAAATGAGCCAATGATAAAAAATGCAGCTATCGCCACCAGATAATAATAGGCAATTTCATAGCCTTCGTAGGCACGTACCAGTGCCGCTATCAAGCCATACAACATCATCAAGCCGACGCCATAACGAGCAGACTCGATCACCCAGTGATGATTGAACAAGGCTGCCAGCAATAGCCCAGCCATCAGCACTAGAAACAGCGTCGCTAATCGGTCCAGCAGAGGATGTGTCTCCGCCGTGATCTGCAACAGATGCTTGGCAAACAGCACATAGGCAAAGTTACTCAGTAAAATCGGCCCGCCGACAAAATAAAACCAATGAATATTGAACAGATCGGGCGTAAGCAGCAATGCCGTGCTGTTGTACAACACGTTCATCCAGATAAAAAAGGTGTACATGATTTCGGTGGTACGCCTTCTGACCAGGGCCAGAATCGCGTAATAAACCCCCAGACTTATCAACACGCCAAGACTGACCAGCGTGATGAAATTGCCCCACTTTATTGCCTGACGATAATTCGACAAGGTATCCAGATAGGGTTGAGGTTCGGCAATAAAATAAGGAGAAGTCAGCTCAGTGGTGAGCTGATATTGGCCGGGAGGCAGACTGAACTCACGACCATGGCGCAAGAAAAACTCATTGGTCGTTTCAGATTGAATACCGCCCTTGGCCACTGCCACGATATTGCCTTGTGCATCCGTTATGGTGTGCTGAAATCGCCCCAGTGAACTGGCGTTTTTGAAATCAATGACAATGTTTTCGCTGGCATAGCGGATTTCAAAACTTGTCTGAAACACAAAACGCCCGCCTGTCAATTTGGGGGCGGCAATCGCTTCGGAGGGTTGTTCAGGAAACTGCCAGTCAGATCCAACTTGATACCACTGTCCGACAAATTCCTGTTGAGCAAAACCTACCGCAGGAAAGACGATCAGTAACAAGCACACCAAGTTCAGTGTCCAGGTGCGCAAATTCGCCGTAATCAACTGACTGTATCGCATTGTCAAAGACGGCCTTGATACGCAACAAATAACAGTATTATCATCAACTTGGGCATTTCGACACGACTTTATAAGTAGCTAATAATTTACCATATCAGCCGTGGTGACAGCGAGCCTGGAAGCCTCCTTATACCTTGACCTTGTAGCCAGTTTTGAATATCCAGGCAATAAACAATAAAAACGACAGCAAAAATACAGAAATCATTACCAGACTGGCCGTGACGCTGACATCCGCCGTGCCGTAAAAACTCCATCGGAAACCACTGACCAGATACACCACTGGGTTAAACAAGGTCACTTTCTGCCAAAAGTCCGGCAACATGCTGATCGAATAAAACGTGCCGCCCAAAAAAGCCAGCGGTGTCACCACCATCAGCGGAATCACCTGCAATTTTTCAAAGCCATCGGCCAGCAAGCCCAGGATAAAGCCCAACAAGCTGAAGGTAATGCAAGTCAGCATCAAAAACAGCAGCATCCAGAATGGGTGCAAAATCGAATAATCAACAAATAATCGTGCCGTCAGCAGAATCAAGCCGGCCAAGATCAATGATTTAGTCGCCGCCGCACCGACATAGCCAATGACAATCTCAAAGGCTGACACCGGCGCTGATAATACTTCATAGATGGCGCCAGACCACTTGGGCATATAGATGCCAAATGAGGCATTGGAGGTAGATTCGGTCAGCACCATCAGCATAATCAGACCTGGAATGATAAAGGCGCCATAACTGACGCCACTAATATCGGTAATGGCAGAGCCGATGGCCGAACCAAATACAATAAAATACAAAGACGTCGATAATACCGGCGAGGCGATACTCTGCAACGGTGTGCGCCAGCTTCGATGCAGCTCGGACAAATAAATGGCCTTGATGGCATACCAATTCATCGTGTCTCCTCCAGCAGACTGACAAAAATTTCTTCCAGTGTGCTCTGTTTGGTTTGCACATCACTCAATGCGATACCGGAACGGTGAACTGCCGCCAGCACCTCGGTCACATGATTACTCGGCTGATTATCGTCATAGTCATAAGTCAGTGTTTTGCCCTCAGCACCTATGTGTAAGACAAATTCACTCAGCTCATCAGGCAAATGACCAATCGGCGATTGCAACTGCAAAATAAGCTGCTTGCGGCCCAGTTTTTTCATTAAATCCCACTTGTGATCGACCAGCAAAATCTCGCCACGATTGATAATGCCTATGCGATCAGCCAGTTCTTCTGCTTCATCGATATAGTGGGTAGTCAGAATAATCGTCACCCCAGTGCGTCGAAGTTTTTCCACCATCAGCCACATATCACGGCGCAGCTCAACATCAACGCCTGCAGTTGGTTCATCAAGAAACAACACCTCGGGTTCATGGGCCAGTGCCTTGGCGATCAACACCCGCCGCTTCATACCGCCAGACAGTGATTGAATTTTGCTGTGCCGCTTATCCCACAGCGACAAGGACTTTAAGATCGTTTCCAGATAGTCGTCATTAGGCGGTTTGCCAAACACGCCGCGGCTGAACACCAGCGTTCGCCACACCGTCTCGAAAATATCAATCGACAACTCCTGCGGCACCAGACCAATTTGTTTCCGCGCTTGCCGAAACTGTTTGACCACGTCAAAACCACCTACCAGGACTTGGCCCTGACCGACATTGACCAAGCCACAAATAATGCTGATCAGCGTGGTTTTTCCGGCCCCATTCGGGCCGAGCAAGGCAAATATCTCGCCGCGTTTGATTTGCAAATCTACCTGATTCAATGCCTGAAAGCCGGAGGAGTAAACCTTACTCAGCTTGCGTACATCAATAACGTTTTCATCCAAAACGGACTTCCTTTTTTAGCTGGCTGCTCAATAGCGTTATAGCAGTGTCAGACCACATCTCTGGCGATAAATTTTTAAACCTGCAAATTGAATGGTTAAAGCACAGATATTTTAGGCAATGCATGGCAGATATTCATTGCTGCCTGGCTCAGGCATAAGCTGCAAAAAGTATCTACCGCACAAGCTATTCGGTCGCGTCTTTGATGCCGATAAAAATGATCGAGGCAGGCTTTTGCGTTTTGGGATGAACGGGTTCACGCATTTCCAACAAACGCAGTCCATTGTTTGAAAAAAGCGCCAACCAGCTCTCCAACGTTCTGAAATACCACGGTGCAGGCTCGACAAAGCTGGAGTCAAATCCATCCCACGAACCTTCGCGCCAGCCATCGACATAGGCTAAGTCTCCACAGGCCACTTGTGGATGCAGGGTCTGCACAATCAAAACGCCAGCAGGGTTTAGAACGGAAGGTATCGCAACAAACAAATGTTCAACCGACACTTGACCCAGCAATGAAAAATTACACACCGCGACATCAAACTGGCGTTTGTTCAGTGCATTTGCAAGTTCATCAAAAGTCGCCACAATAAAATCACCGCCATCTGCGGCCTTGGCCGCGTCAATCAGTGATGACACGGCATCTACGCCCAACAATTCCGGTACTTGTGAGGCCAGCTCCCGCAACAGCCAGCCTTCACCACAACCGATATCAAGCACTGATCTGGGTGACTGTTCAAGAATTGCCTCAATAATCGCCCTGTTAGTCACCAGACGACGACTTTCGATATGCTGACCTCGCACCGCCAACGTCCACTGAGTCACGTTCTTGGACCACGACTCGACAATTTTCATGTCATTGGGTGATTGCTGCGGTTTGTCCATGTCAGTTCAGCGGCAATGTGATCGTGTTATGCCTCATGTTTGCCTGCACGTTTTGACAGCCAGCCATGAATCAACCCCGCCTGAAAAAACTGAACCGGCAACTCAAAGCCACCGGATGTAATAATTGAGGCAATTTTGCCAGCAGGCAAAACGCCCACATCATTGGCATAAGCCTTGCGCATACGTTCTATCGCATCTGCTGAAACGTCCGCAGCAGACATCATATGCATCCAGGCCTGCAGTAACACTTCGTACTCTGGCGACTCAATGTCCGAGGCAAGATCGCTGCTTGCAAGCAGGCCGTCAGGCTTGAGTCTGGCGGCAATTTCGCTGAAAAATCCCGAGCGCGCAGCTTCATCCAAAAGGAATTGAGACACCAGAAAACAGGTTGCGGCGTCATATTTTTCAGGGGCGTGGTGCGAATCAAGATAACCTTCATGAAACACACATCGTGCGGCAATGTCCGCCTGTTGTGCTCTGTGCCGACAAATATCCAGCATCGCACCGGATGGCTCCACCGCGGTAAACGTCCATCCAGGATTTTCAGTGGCAAGATAAATCAGCTCATCGCCGGTGCCCACCCCCACACAAAGAATATTTGCGTCTTTCGGCAGATCAGCCAGCGATGCCCCCAACAGCAAATGCAGGCAATGCCGGATCGGTACTGTTTTTGCCCATTGAGCGTCATAGTTTGCAGCCTGCTGATTAAATAAGGCTGTTATCTCATCCTGATGCATTTTAATTTTCACTATGGGCTGGCTAATTTTCTGACGCTGTTCGTCATGGTGACAGCTATGCGCAAGTAGCAATCGCAAACATTTGACCTGCCAAAATCAGGTTGGATCTGATTACCCTTGATACTTTTTTCAGGCTATCGAACTGAACAGGGGCCAGCGACTTCTATTTCACACCATACCAGTGCAGTGCCATCTGTCGTATGCCCATACGATTCCCGGCAGTCCGGGTTTGCCACTCGCCATGCAGGATCATTTTCGTTAGGAGTGCTTGGTGTGACGCCCATTTGGTAAGGCCCTCCACCGCTACACTTGGTAGCCGCCTCAGTGAAGGCAATTGTGCGCGCCATACCAATGGCGGTATCGCGGTGGTTTTCAGCATACCAGGCCGGACTACCCGCTCTGGCACAAACAAAACCTTCAGGATAAACCTCACGGCAATTGCTGGATGCCTGCGGAATCGGTGGACGCGGGGTTAGCTCAACAACTGCTGATGGCTCACGTCCTGATGCTGACGAACGACTGGAAGCTGAATTGGCACTTCCGCTTCGGGACCCCGTATTTTGCGATTGTGCCTGCGCCAGAGCCCGGTTTCGTTCAGCATTGATTTGCGACTGTGGTACCGGCGCATAGATCGAGCCTGATTTGTTGCCATCATTAGAACGACTACGACCTGATGGGCTGTCCTGTCGATTGTACAAATAGCTTGGTTGTGTTCGTTGTCCCCACTCGGCCATGCTTTGCCTTCTGCGCTGCTCTGCATAAGCATCCTGACGACGTTGAAAGTCTTCTGTCTCAAGACGTTGCTGCTCAGCCAGGCGGGCCTCTTGCTCTGCCTCTTCTTGACGTCGGCGTTCGTACTCACTTTTTTCATAAGCCTTCATATTCTGCTTTTGCTCAGATATGTAAGCCTGATCAGCTTGTTCACGGCTTTGCTGAATGGCAGCAATCTGGTTGCTGGTGCGAGGTAACTGCTCACTTTCAGCATCAGGTGCTCTTGCTACAGGTGTAGCGCTGGTTGCCGACGCCCGAACATAACCAACAAGTTGCGCGTTTTCTGATGATCGCACCTGCAGCCAGCTGGCATTGCTTCGATTCAGCACCTCAAGTGATGATCCTGTTGGCAAAGAGACAATCACGCTGCCTTTGTCATTTGCAGATTCATACAACGGTGTGCTGCTTTTCACATAAATAATTTCAGGTGCCGCCACCTGTCCACGCAGGCTATCCAAAATGCCGCTGCGAATATCGGCATAAGCCACGGACGTTGAGAGCAAGACATCGGCCATGGTAGCAATCACTACGACTATCGAAGCTGTAAATGCAGGATATTTCATGATCTCATTCCGTTTTTAATGGACGACGCTCGAGGTATTTCGCATCTACATATCTGAATATTTGATCCGGTTTTGAATCAAGCTCGCACGAAGCATGGCGTGCCAATACCTGAAATCCGTTAAGAATCTCCGGAACATCGAATGACTCGAAACCAAATTGATCCCTACGAACTCGGCACTTGCCAGACAAATTACTTTCGACCAGAAACGGCCCCCGCATCAATACCAATTCCATGGACGGTGCTTCGTTTGGCCTATAACAAACGTCACCGCCTTCGCCCGTGCCAACATTGGCTCTAAACGTTACCAGAGATGGCAAGCAGTAGTGACTTACATCATCGTATACTGCACGCACGCTGCCAGCCCATGAATATGCAGGTTTACTTACGAACTCTCCCGACTCTTTATCACGCACAAGTCCGCCTCTCCTGTTTAGCAAAAATGCTTGAGGTGGGGTGTCTACGTTGAGCAAACCAGATGCCTCCATGTAGTCTCTACTGAAAGACGTTCCGGGGTGGTCACCTACCCCGCTAAGCACGCGGATTGAATCGCGGTAGAAAATTTCTTTTGTTGGCAGATTCCAATCCGAATGGCCAGCATAGGTAAATGTTTTCCAGAAAGCAGGGAGCTGCGCATGACTGTACTTGCTGGCTGTGCCTGAACAAGGCTGATCAGCCTCGGGGGTATAGCTTGTGCCGACAGGACACGCCATCCAGTCCACCCGTATCAGGTCATACACCTCTTCTTGTGTGCGCTGGATAACGGAATACACCGAAATGGTGCCATCGCCATTGTTTTTGTAGATATTGTCCGCGACCGACAATTCAAGTGCGCTTCGATCCTGTAGATGTTTATATTTTCCTGTTGAAGACGGGCTGGGCTCTGCTGCCAACTCAAGATTCTCGCGTGTGTAGCGAATGCGACTGTTGGCAAGTACATTCACATCAACATTATCGGATGCCTGCCCCTTAAGCTCCAGGGCATCCCGATAAAATTTGGCTTCTCGGCCGTAATCAAGATAGCGACTGGCGAAAAAGCCAGCCCAAACATCATCGCCGGTTCCGAAAAGGCCCAGCGCTTTGTAGTAGAGCAAGTCGCCTTCAATCTTCAGTCCAGACTGCTCCAATACCCGGATCTGCTGGTCAATTTCGACATAGTTGTTGGTTTCCACTGCAGACACTAACCTTTCGATAGCAAGTTCCTGCTGAAAACTCATCTGCTCTGTCGAGTAGGCCACTCCTGAATATGCAACAAACAATAAAGCCCAAATCAATTTCATCTGCTGTCCCTTTTTTATCAAATTTGCTCAGGCATGGCCTTGTACAGAGCGGCCTTCCATAGCTCAAACTTTTTATAACACAGAATTATTAAATTTGGTGGGAAAAGGATTAGCTGATGCTCCCCAATATGCTGATTAACCTTTTCTGGCAACGATGAATACCGATTCATGGCTGCTCTGCCATTCACGTTCAATAGTAAAACCTGCATTCAATAATTTGGAAACAAGCTGATTTTTTGTCAGGCGACTGACATAGGGAGCCAATCCAAGCAGTTGCATGCCAGAAATCAACCAACGAAAAGCAACATTGATTTCTGCTACCAGTGAAGTGCTGGATACAAAAACACCCTCCGTTTTTAGCAATCGATGAATGTGAACAATCGCCCCGTCAACGTCTTCCAGAAGATGCAGCACATTCAGCCCCAAAACAGCGTCGAAGCTTTCATTCTGGAATTTGAGACTGTCCAGTGTGCCTTGCTGAAAAACAATGTTATCTACCTGAGCTTCAACTGCTTTTCGCCTTGCCGCGTCAATCATCTTGTCTGAGATATCCGTTGCGACAATCTGTTTCACATAAGGGGCATGCAAAATAGCAGTACCACCACTGCCGCAGCCAAACTCCAATACCGTCCAATCTGATTTCAAAAACTCTCGGGTAATTGCCAGTTTCTGCTGATATGAAGCTTGATCCTTGATGGGCCGTTTAATGTATTTTTCTGCACATTTATCCCAAAATTTCTTTGAATCTTTCATTACGCTCAATATTCCTGCAGTGTCCCGTCAAGCTAACAAACGTCAGACAGCACCCATCAATAATCAGTCACTGCCGATGTTTTGTATCAAACAAACTGCCCGGCAGCATGACCGGACGCCCAGGCCCACTGAAAATTATGGCCACCTAAATGCCCAGTCACATCAACAACTTCGCCAATGAAATACAGGCCCGGATGATCCTTGCAGGCCATGGTTTTGGACGATAACGCATCGGTGTCAATGCCGCCCAAAGTCACTTCGGCAGTGCGGTAGCCTTCTGTACCGGAGGGCTTGACGGTCCACGGCTGACAATGTGATACCACCTGTTCAATATCACTATCCGAAAGCTGGCCAACCGGCTTATCTTCAATCCACTGCTCACACCAAAGCTGTGCGACTCGGCGGGTCAGCTTGTCAGCCAGAAGTGTTTTCAGCGCGGTTTTAGGTTTTTCACGACGCATTTCCGTTAAATACGCCGTTAAATCAATGTCGGGAAACATATCTATTTTTAATGCGTCACCGGGTTGCCAATAACTGGAGGCCTGCAATATCGCCGGGCCACTCAAACCGCGATGGGTAAACAAAATATTTTCACGAAATGAACAGCTATCGGTTTCAGTCACCGTATCCACGGAAATACCGCTTAATTCCACCAGCGGCTTGAGTTTGTGATCATCCAGCACCACCGGAACCAGGCCGGCTCGTGTCGGCAAAACCGGAATATTCAGTCTGCGGGCCAATTCAAAGCCAAACCCGGTCGCTCCCATTTTGGGTATCGACAAACCACCGGTAGCGATGACCAGGGAGTCACACTGCAATCGACCTTGCGGTGATTCCAGCAATTTGAGTTCATCGGTCTCCAGCACCTGAACCGGCGAATCGGTCTGAATCGTCACGCCAGCCGCATCGCATTCACGCAGCAGCATCTGCACGATATCTTTTGACGAGTTATCGCAAAACAACTGACCCAGCTTTTTCTCGTGGTAGGCGATCTGATGCTGTTCGACCAGTTCAATAAAGTGCCATGGGGTATATCGGCTGAGCGCTGATTTGACGAAATGCGGATTGCTGCAGATAAAGTTTTCCGGCGCGGAATACATATTGGTGAAGTTGCAACGACCACCACCAGACATCAGGATCTTTTTGCCGACCTTGTTGGCGTGATCAAGCACCAATACCCTTCTACCCCGTTGCCCGGCGGTAATCGCACACATCAAGCCAGCAGCACCTGCCCCGACAATAATCACGTCGTAATGGTTGGAAGTTTTATTCAGACTGGTCATGTGTGGGCATTTTACGCAAAAATGCCCTGACAGGTTTGGCGTCAGGCAGAAACGTTCGCTGGCCCAGCAAAGCTGAATTATCCAGCCACGGTTTCCAACTGCTCTCAGATAGGGGGCAAACGAAACGATTGATTGCTTGTTTCAATTGGCCCTGAATCGTTTGAGCACAGGCTTGAGTCAGTCAAACTAGCCGACCGACCTGATTTTGTTAATTACCCACCGCGTAGCAGCTTGAGATATCCGGCCACTCTTCAGCCTTAATCGTGGTGTAGTGTCTCCAGAACTCATTGTCGATGGCCCGCAACCTGGCCGGTGTGTCTTCGCGACGGTAGCGTGCCAGTTGTGACGGACCACCGTTGTAGGCAGCGTAGGTTGCCTTGATCAAATTATCATCACCGCCGGGCTGTTCATGCTCGCCTCGCCGGATCGCGTAATCAATCAGGTAATGGGTCAGAATTTCGATGCCGGCGTTGACGTTGTAGTCGACCTCATCACTGAGGCGATCAAGATCATAGACGTTACGCCAGACACGGCCGTTGATCTGCATCATACCTACAGCACCAATGGGTGAACGCAGCACCTGAGGATCGCTGGGTGAGCCTGCAAGTTGCCGCCAGCAGGATTCTTTCCAGGCAGTGGCTCGCACCAGGGGATCAAGTCGTTCTGCCAGTCTATCCGGCAAACGATCATTTTCCGTCAGCCAGGCACTGGCCTGCTGTTCCAGTAATCTGGCGACCAGATCCAGGTATTCATCGAGGATCGCCAGTCGCGGCACCACACCTCTGAGCGCCTCGGCCGGTGGAATTTCATCGGCATAGGCAAACGGCAACAACCAGGATCCTGTCCGGCGAAACCCTTCGGCAATTTGTCGGCTAAATTCCGCAGTTGTGAATACGCTCACCTGTTTGTCATCAAATCCAAACAACTCACGGAACTCGGGATCAACCTCCAACGGCAACGGGGTAAAACTTGGAGGCACTGCTTCAGCCAACAGCAAGCGCGCAAGCCTGCGTAAGCCGTCTCGAGTGATCTCCAAACCATACTCAGGGCCAAGGGCATCCAGCGCCCGCAGCGCATCGCCACCAGCCATGAAGGCAGCCAGCCTGAAATCCACTTCCAAACCGGGGATTTCCAGACCTTCAAGTTCGCCCATCAATGGCCGCAGCCGATCCCATGAAGTCAGGAACAGTTCTCGAACCGGATCAGCAGAGGGATCATCAAGCGTAAGCGCCTCAGCAATGGCGTACCGTGCGTCCAGCAGCGCGGCGAGCAGTTCAAGTCGCAAGACTGGGGAATCTGTTGAACGAGCCAGCATCGAAATGATGGTGGTCAGAAAGCCATCAAATTCATCTTCAAGTGTTTGCCATTGGGCCATCTCGCTGGCGTCCAAGGTGGGCTCAGGCACTTGATCGGCCAGATCAAAGGCGCGAACCTGGAAAGCCAGCCAGGCTCTAATGCCTGCTTCTTCAGTTTGCAGGCGGGCAATGTGGGTTCGCTGAACCAGAGACTGCTCACCCTCTTGCGTGCTCGCCGGTCCCAGTAATTGCTCGATCAGTTCATCAAGGCTGTTCAGTGGCCCGGCCAGGTCAATTTGCACGCGATTCATGCGCGGCAGCAGCAACGCATCTGCAATGAGTTGAACGGGTTTGAGCAACAAATCAGAGCCACCGTTTGGACGCGACAATTCGATCGAATCAGGCACAAACTCAATCGCCAGCCCCGATGCCGTCACTCGTGGCGTCAATTTCAATGCAAGATGGCCCTGCCAGGGTCTCGGCCCTCGGCAGGCACCGAGCACATTGGCACCCGTCGTTGCCGTCAGCGCCATACCGACAGACAGTTTGTCATCCTCGGTCACCAGCATCATGTCGGACAACTCAATCCGGTTGCATGGGTCACTGCTAATCGTGCTCTGGCCAGTCTCATCGAAGTCAAGGACGCGACCGATCGCGGCCTGAAGATGCGTGGTTTCAGCCAGCAAAGGGATCTCAACCTCGCCCGCAGACAGCGCGTTCGAGCTATATAGGAAGAAAAGCAGCCAGCCAAACCGTTTCATTTGACGTTCCAGTGTTTTAGAGCGTGATAATTTAAACAAAATCAAGGAACAAGCAAGAAAAATCAATAGAGTCAGCCACTGACGCCATGCGTCCTGAGAGGGCTGCCTAAAAGAAGCGCAAAAAAAGTGTTTCGGGGACAAATTGTTTTGGCAGTTTGTGTATTACTGAGCGCACCGTTGCCCCTTTAGGTCCAGGGATCAATAGGGTCAGAGTGTTTGATTTCTTCCCTCCTTTGCGCTGGCACACCAACACGCCCACATTTTGAGCATAATCAAATATTTACAACCAATTAATTCCAACTGGCCGGAGCGGGATTTGTACTTGAATTGGCACTCGCGCCATTAGCACAAGTGGCGTTGAGGTTGAATGTCGCCCTGAAGCGGTTTGTTATGCTTTTTTCTCATTACCAGCTTCATCCCAGTCACCCCAACCTAAAAAATTCAATGGCTTAACTTTATCAATATTCTTGAGATGGTCACCCCAGTTTTTCAAACTCTCTTTCAAGTGTAATTCGAACTGTTCTGGCGACATGTATGTATAGCCTTTGTTTTGGATTTCAGTCGATAAAAAAGGTGGCAGTACCGAAAACCCCATATAGTGAAGTGAAAAATTGATTGATCTCAATAATGTTTCAATCTCCCCTCCACCTCTACCATTTTCAGTGAACGTAGATTTTGGCGCACCAGAAGTAACAGAACAAAAGGCTCGCTTTCCTCTGAAATATCCTTCGTCGTATCTCATTCTGCTGGTATACAAACCACTTACAAATACCCTATCAAACCACCCTTTTAACATGGCTGGTTGTTGATGCCACCATAAGGGAAATTGAAAAATTACAAGGTCAGCATTTTCTAACCGTTTAATTTCTCTCTGAACATCATCAGGAAGAGTATTTTTTTCATAGGCGCTTCTTTGCTCTGACAGAGGATCAAATCTATCAGTCTGTACACGCTCCTTATAATGCTCGGCCTTTTCTACAGGTTCAAATCCCTCTCCATAAAGATCTGATACCTCGACAGAGTCACCTAGAGACTCAAATATATCTATTGCGACATCTTTCAGCGTGCCATTAAACGAGCCAGCTTCAGGGTGACAATATACGATCAATACTTTCAATTTCTAATCCTTTATTTATTTAGCATAACTCCTAGCTCTGCGGGAAATTTGGAGCGCAGCGCCTTTTTACTTGCCTCGTCCCAAGATCAATAGGGTCAGCCCATTGATTTCAAACCGAGTTACTTCCCAGGAAATATAACACCGGCAACTAGCGCGGCTTTATAGTGAACAAAGCCAGAACGAAAAAGGCGTCGCCGTGCCTGGCATTGTTAGGGCGAGCCTACTATAATTGTACGGAAATACCGTACATAAAGGTGCAACACTATGGATACCATCAGTGTAAACAAATTCAGAGATAACCTTAAGAGCGTTGTAGAACAAGTGGTTAGCAGGCATGAACCACTCAAGGTGACACGACGAGCCGGAGAAGCTTTCGTTGTGATAAGCGCCGACGATTGGGAGCGAGAGCAGGAAACGCTTCATGTTCTCCAAAGCCGAAATCTCATGCAGCAGATTGCCGCCTCTCTTGAAACCCACAACCGTGGTAAAGGCTATATACCAACTGATGAGCAGATGAATGAGATCACTGGTATTTGAAGGCAACACCTGGGAAGCCTATGAAACTATGCGTGATAAAGACAAACGATTACACAAGGCTTTGTGCAAATTGCTCAAGGAAATGCTGCGATCAAACGATCCTACATCCGGTTTAGGAAAGCCTGAACCACTCAAACACAACCTCGCTGGCCTATGGTCCAGGCGGATATCACAGAAAGATCGTTTAATTTATCGTTTCGATGAAAAGTCCATTTATATCTTCGCTATTGGTGGTCATTACGATCAGTCCTGATGCCCGCCCTCACGCGCAATTTTGGAGCTGCACAGCAGCGAAAAATTTGTCGCCGTGGAGCCGATTGTTATGTTTCTTTGCCCATGATAGAGTGTGTATATCTTTGATAAAAATACACATAGGTGATTTATGAGAACCAACATTGTTATCGATGATAAATTGATGATGGACGCCCTTAAGGCATCCGGCTTAAGCACAAAAAAAGAAGCAGTAGAACAAGGACTTAAGCTTTTGGTGCGTCGTAGCCAACAGCAGGAAATTCGGAAGCTCCGGGGGCGCGTCAAGTGGGAAGGCGACCTGGATGAAATGCGGGGCGGCAAATGATTCTGGTCGATACCAGCGTCTGGATCGACTACCTGAATGGCGCCCCGAGCCAACACACCGATGCTCTTGACGCTGCTATTGTCGAGGGAGTGGTTGCTATGGGAGATTTGATTTTTCTTGAAATCCTTCAGGGGATCCGAGATGACAGAGAGTACCGCACGACTAAGCAAAGCCTCATGACGTTGGATCGGCTTGAGATGTTTGGAAAAGGCATGCCAGAAAAATGTGCAGAAAACTACAGGGCGCTGCGTAAAAAAGGAATGACCATTCGAAAAACAACAGACGTAATTATTGCGACGTTTTGCATCGAGCAGCGTCTGCCCCTGCTTTTCACCGATCGCGATTTCATTCCGTTTGTTGATCATCTTGGTTTGGTCTCGGCACTGCCGGAAACATAACGCCGAGCACAGCGGCGCGAGTTTGCGAGCGTCCGGCGGCCATCGGCCGCGAACTGCTGCGACTTGTTATAACTTACGCCCGAATATGACATCGTTGTGATACGAAATGCTATGCTCGGATATCTCATGGCCTTCCGTAGTCCGTAAATCTGAGAGAGTTAATTCAATTGCACCATAATCACAGAGAACATGGTGATTCGGGCAAAGCACTATGACATTACCCGGGACATCAGACCCATTGTGAGGAGCGCCCAGTGGTATTATGTGATGAGCTTCAGAATAAGTTTTCCCGTCAGATAAACTAACAGCCATACCACAAATCTGACAACGATCCTGATGCAACACTTTAATCTTCCTCGCCAGAACCGTGTCCCGCAGTACCCTATATGTTAGAGAATACGCGCGGCTGGGCTCCTCAACACCCTCTGGCAAGTCCGAGGCCTTTGGCGTCTCTTGCAAGTGCGAGCGTAGACCCCAAACACCAGCGCCTAGACCCTCCACGGAAAAGAAAAGGTCTCGCCCGCCTTTAAAGCCAGCAGAATCAGACGAAAGATCCTGGATACGCCTTCTTACAACTGACTTCCATGTACTCGGAAGCCCAGTACGAATCTGCTCAATCTCGGCGTAAAGCGCGTCATAGCTCGCACTTCCACCGAGATTTTCAAATGCTTTGATAATGTCTGTATCCCAACTCGACATCAGGACTCCTCGTTATAACGCTGAGGTAACCGGCGCCGGAGCGACAGCGGAGGGGACCAAAAGTGGGAATCAAGGGGTCAGCCAACTTGATTTTGATATTTCGCACTTTTCCTGTCCCCTCCGTGAGATGTTAACGTCGCTGGCCTTCCAGTTTGTTTGCATACCCAATGTTGAAAGTTTTCATTGCCAAGAGCCTCTCCACGAAGAGTAGCGTCAGTAATTTTTTGATTCTCTTTCCCTAACGCCATTTTGTCCATCATTAATTTATATCGGGTAGCTCTTTCTTTTTTGGTAGCTGCCAACTCAAGATAAAGTGGATGCTCTGTTACCAGCTGATCTACTTCGCCATGTGCGTTGTGGTGATAGCTGGACCATGGGTATTCGTGGATTTCTTTTACCATATCGGCTTTTACTGGATTCATTTCAATATAGTTGTATAGCCTAAAAAGATAATTCTCACTATCTACCAAGCAGGATTTGAAACGCCCTTCCCAAATAGTGCCAGTGCGTTTTCGGCCGGCATTAAAATATCTCACGTAACGATTCGTCATCGATTGCATAAATGCAGCAAGTTCATGTTTACCTTTGGGAGTGAGGAGTAAGTGCAGGTGATTTGTCATGATGACGTAAGCATGGAGCTGACAATCTGCTTTATGAAGCGATTCTGCAATATCACTGAGGATCCGGGTCATGTCCTCTTCATTTTCAAATATGTTTTGACGATTATTACCCCGATGCATGATGTGCAGAGGCTGATCGGGTAGTACCAATCGAGGAAGTCTTGCCATGTCGTTACATCCTTGTAGCGATAAGATTTTGGTTACTTTATAACATCAGTTTACGGAATCAAACCAAATCAAGTTGGCTGACCCCTTGATTCCCCACCCCTTGATTCCCCTAACATCAGTTTACGGAATCAAACCAAATCAAGTTGCTGACCCTTGATTCCCAACCTTCGCTGGCCTATGGTCCAGGCGGATATCACAGAAAAGATCGTTTAATTTATCGTTTCGATGAAAA
>NZ_APHR01000079.1 GCF_000349205.1 Methylophaga lonarensis MPL
CTGCAGAATTTCATCGTCTGTGTCTAACGCCATGGCGATTTCCTCTAGACCGAGACTCGACAGCAAGTCATCAACATCATCCTGGTTGTTCATCACATTGGGGTTATCTTTGGCGTTAATTTGTGGGCCTTCAGCCTTGATTGGATTGTGGTCTTTTTTTCGTTCAGCATTCAGCTCAGCATGCTGACCGGCGACTTTGACCAGTCTCACCAGATTGTCTTCCACTTCTTCAACCAGACTGATCACTTGCTTGAGAACCTGTCCGGTCAAGTCCTGAAAGCCTTGAGCCAGCGTCATTTCAGACAGATTCTGATGAATACTGTCAGCATGAGCTTTGACCACAGGCAAATACGCTTCGATTTCCCGACTCAGCGTCCGAAATTCCTCGGCGCTCATTTCTCTCATGCGAAATCGATGCCAACTCTTGTCAATTAAGTCAGCGTTGTGTTTCAGCTCATTGGCCAGTGGTAGTGTTTGATCGATATAGCCCAGTGTTTTGTGAGCAGCTTCTTCGGTGGTTTGAATGACGTAGTTAAGACGGTCGCGGGTGTTGGGCATATCATTCTGGGTCAAGTCGACCAGGCGAGGATCGACATTGAAGTTGCTTAATGCCTCGTGAAGTTCACGTGTCATCTTGCCTATTTCCTGAAACAGCTCGCTCTCACGAGCAATACTCAGTATACCTAGCTGACTTTGAATTTGAGCCGCATCATCCTGTTCTATGGCAGTGACCAGTGCCTTTGCTGCATCCAGTTGAGCATTTTTGTCGATATGTTCCATGACGGCCTCTATTGCGCTTGCTGCGCATTGATTCGTTCAAAGATTTTTTCGATTTTCTCTTTCAATGTGGCGGCGGTGAAAGGTTTCACGATATAACCATTGACGCCTGCCTGAGCGGCTTCGATGATTTGTTCGCGTTTGGTTTCGGCGGTGACCATCAACACCGGTAGCGTAGACAGTTTTTCGTCTGCGCGAACGGTTTTCAGCAAGTCTATGCCTTGCATGCCTGGCATATTCCAGTCAGTGACCAGAAAGTCGATAGTGCCGGTTTTCAGAATCGGCAGGGCAGTCAATCCGTCATCTGCTTCAACGGTATTGTTGAAACCAAGATCTCTCAGTAGATTCTTGATAATCCGTCGCATTGTGGAAAAGTCATCCACAATCAGGATTTTCATGTTCTTGTCCAATGTAAACCTCCCATGGTCAACTTAACCAGTCTTTTAATTTAGCGCGAAGCCGAATAACGGTCTGGCTGTGAATCTGACTGATTCTTGACTCACTCACGCCCAGTACTTCGCCGATTTCTTTAAGATTCAACTCTTCATTATAGTACAGGCTCATCACTAACCGTTCTCGTTCTGGCAGGCCATCAATAGCTTGAGCCAGAGCTTGCTGAAACGTTGTACTTTCCACATCTTCATCGGGTTGCACCGGAATACTGCTGATGGGCTGCGCTGATGATTCATCATTGTCACTGAAATCAGACAGGCTGAAGATTTGATGACCCGCCGCCTCGTGCAGTTGCTGGTGATACTCTTCCAGACTGATGCCCAGGGCCTGGGCGATTTCGGTATCCTGCGCATTGCGGCCATTCTGCTGTTCCAGCGAGTGGATGACTTCAGCAATTTCGCGTGCTTTGCGATGAACCGAGCGGGGTGCCCAATCATTGCGTCGAATTTCATCGAGCATGGCACCGCGAATACGAATACCAGCATAAGTTTCAAAGCTGGCACCCTGCGAAGCGTTATATTGCTGGGCCGCATCAAGCAGGCCAATCATGCCTGCCTGAATCAAATCATCGACATCGACGGTATGTGGTAAACGTGCAATCAGATGATAGGCAATGCGTTTGACCAGCCCCGCATGTTGCTGTATCAGCTCGTTTTGCGTTAATCCGATTGACTGTGTGGTATACATGGATACCCCATTCATCTCATGCAGATTCCAGGCTGGCCTGAATCAAGCGTTCGACAAAAAACTCCATATGGCCACGCGGTTGCTTAAGCACCGGCCAGTGCTCGATCTTCTTGGCTAAGTGCATAAACGCCATTGCAGATTTGCTGCGTGGGATGAATTCAACCACCGAACGTTGTTTTTTGACGGCACGGCGTAAATCTTCGTCGAAAGGCACAATGCCCATGAAATCCAGCGTCACATCAAGGAAACGGTCACAAACCAGCGCAATCTTGTCGAATAGTTCTCGACCTTCCTGAACACTGCGGCACATATTGGCAATAATATGAAAGCGTTCAACCTTGTGATCCCGGCTCAGTAATTTGATCAACGCGTAAGCATCGGTGATGGAGGCCGGTTCATCACAGACCACCACAATCACTTCCTGCGCCGCACGGGTGAAACTGACTACGCTGTCGGCGATGCCTGCGGCACTGTCGATAAGCAGCACGTCGATATGCTGTTCAAGTTCACTGAAAGCCTGAATCATTCCGGCATGTTCTGCAGGACTCAATTCAGCCATTCGCTGCACACCGGAGGTCGCGGGGATTATTTTCAGCCCGGATGGACCTTCTACCATGATTTCACGAAGGGATTTCGAGCCTTCCAGGACATTCAGAAGATTGTATTGTGGATGCAGACCCAGCATCACATCGATGTTGGCAAGTCCCAGATCAGCATCCAAAAGCACGACTTCCTTGCCTTGGCTGGCCAGTGCCACGCCAAGATTGACGGTTACATTGGTTTTGCCGACGCCCCCCTTACCACTGGCAATCGCAATGACTTTTACCGGTCGTGGAGGGTGCGTCAGTTTTCGAAGACCAGCAGCCTGATCCTGGGGTGTTTCAGCCATAGGCGGCAAAGCCTCCGTAACCGGACATGAAGGGTTCTTCCGGTTGTTGTTCGTTGTTGAGCAGTTCACTAGCCTGATGGACCAGTGTGTTGGGTCGTGCCAGGCTCAGATCTTCAGGCACTTGTTGACCATGTCCAGTGTAGGCGAGCGGCAGTCGGTGTTGAATCAATGCGGAGATTGCTGCTCCGAGACTACTGGCTTCGTCGATTTTGGTCATGATGCAAGCATGCAGCTCCAAGTGTGAGAATGCTTTGATAATATCATTGATGGCCGCTGCCTGAGTGGTTGCTGACAATGTCAGCAGTGTTTTGATACGGGGCGATTGCTGTTGCAGTAATGCAAACTTTTGGGCCAAATGCATATCTCTTGGATTCATTCCCGCAGTATCTATCAGGATAAAGCGACGATCAAGCAAGTCATTCAGCGCATCTGACAGTTCGTCATGCGTTCTGGCGACGCGCACAGGGACACCCAGTATGCGAGCATAACTGCGCAATTGTTCCTGTCCACCAATGCGATAGCAGTCGGTGGTGATCAAGGCTACATTGCGTGCACCGTGTTTCAAGGCGCAGCGAGCGGCCAGCTTGGCGATGGTGGTGGTTTTGCCAACACCTGTCGGACCGACCAGAGCGAAGATACCACCTGTGCTGATAATGTCATCGTTTTGTATATCAATCTGAGCAGCCAGTTTGCCCAGAGATTGACGCCATGCAACTTCCAGGTCCTCAACAGGGTTGGTTGTCAGTTGACGCGCCAACTGCATATCAACGCCCATGCGAAGATAGCGCTGAATCAGTTCCATCTGCGTCGGGCTCTGTCTGGCAAGGTCTTTCCAGGTCAGATCCGATAACTGGTTTTGTAACATATCTCTCAAACCTGCAATTTCCTTGCGCATCTGAACCAGTGTAGGTTCCTGTGACCAGATGTTTTCTTTGAGAGGAGCTGTGGTTCTTGGCGGTTCGGCAGGATTGATCTCGACCGTGGGCTGTTCTCTTCGTGATTGATAGTCTGCCGCCTGAGCATGTTGACGAAACTGTGATTCATCGTAATCTGTGGCGGCAACGATTTCTATTCCGCCATCCACCCGCGTGTTGGACAGAATGACCGCATCAGGGCCCAGAACCTCTCTGACTTCTCGGATTGCCTGACGGACATCAGCAGCCTGGAAACGTTTGATTTTCATGTTTCAATCCTCAATTCTAACGACCCACATTGGCAACAATTCTGATTTGCTTGTCGTCGGGTATTTCGTTGTATGACAACACATGCAATCCCGGTATGGCATGTCTGATAAAGCGAGCTATCCAGGATCTCAGGCCAGCCTGTACGACCAGAATGGCGGCTTCACCCGACATTTCCTGACGTTGAGTAGCCTCCTGAAGATTTCGGTGCATATTTTCGGCCAATCCTGGTTCAAGACTGGCGCCACCTTCACCTGACGCTTGCAGTGTTTTTAGCAATATCTGTTCCAGCTCAGGGTCAAGCGTGATGATAGGCATATCCGGTTGAGTGCCATTGATATGCTGGACAATGGAGTGACTCAGTGCCATTCGAGTCGCTGCAGTGATGGCTTCAGGGTCAGGGTTGCGGACGGCCTGTTCGGAAATCGCTTCGGTGATGGTGCGGATATCACGGATAGGAATATTTTCCACCAGCAGGTTTTGCAGAACTTTCTGTACAGTGCCCAGGGGTACAAGATCAGGCACCAGTCCCTCAACCAGCTTGGGCGCGACTTTGGCCAGGTTATCGAGAAGATGCTGTACTTCCTCACGGCCCAGCAGATCATGTGCATAATTCTGCAAAATTTTGCTTAAGTGCGTGGCAATGACGGTGTCGACATCCACCACGGTATAGCCTTGAGCCTGGGCATTTTCACGCTGGCTTGGTTCAATCCACACGGCATCCAGACCAAAAGCGGGATCTTTGCCCTGTATACCATTCAGTTCACCAAACACTTGACCGGGATTAATCGCCATCATTCTGTCGGGGTAGACCTCCGCCTGACCGAACGTGACACCAAACAAAGTGATCTGATAAGCGGTAGGAGCGAGGTCCAGATTGTCACGGATATGCACTGGCGGGATCAAAAACCCCATTTCCTGAGAGATTTTTTTGCGTATGCCTTTGATTCTGTTCATCAACTGCCCGCCCTGGTTTTTATCTACCAGCGGTATCAATCGATAGCCAACTTCCAGACCTACTGGATCAACAGGACTCAAGTCATCCCAACTTAATTCTTTTTGCTCACGAGGTGAGGCTGCGGCTGGCGCCGTGGCTGCTGCAACTTCGGCTTCAGTGGCGGCTTTTTGACGTTGATGCATCAGCCAGGCTCCGCCTCCGCCAGCCCCTGCAAGCAGCAGAAATGGCAGATTGGGCATGCCGGGAATCAAGCCCATGCCGCCCACGATGCCGGAGGTGAGTGCCAGTGTTTTGGGGTTACTGAATAATTGACCGACAATTTGCTCACCCATGTCTTGTTCTTTGGTTGAGCGCGTGATCAATAAGCCTGCTGCTGAAGCCAGCAACAGCGATGGAATCTGAGCGACCAGACCATCACCAATGGTCAGCAAAGTGTAGTTATGTGCGGCCTGGGCAAAGGTCAGATCATGTTGAACAACACCGATAATGAAGCCACCGATGATATTAATCAGCAGGATCAAAATACCGGCAATGGCATCGCCACGGACAAATTTACTGGCACCATCCATAGAGCCATAGAAGTCTGATTCCTGCATGATTTCATCACGCCGCAGTCGAGCTTCATCCTGAGTAATCAAACCGGCATTCAGATCTGCGTCAATAGCCATTTGCTTACCAGGCATGGAGTCAAGCGTGAAGCGAGCACTGACTTCCGCGATACGGGTCGCACCCTTGGTGACCACCACAAAGTTGATAATGACCAGAATGGCAAACACAACAAAACCGACGGTGTAGTTTCCGCCGATAACAAATTCACCAAAGGATTCAATGACCTGGCCTGCTGCTGCAGTACCGGTGTGTCCCTCAAGCAGAACGATACGGGTCGAGGCGACGTTCAAGGCCAGACGCAGCAATGTCGCGATCAGCAGGATGCTGGGAAACGCGGCAAAATGCAGCGGTTTCATCACGTAGATGCTGGCAAGCACGATGGTCAGGGACAATGCGATGTTAAAGCTGAACAACATGTCCAGCATAAATGGAGGCAGAGGTACCACCACCATGGCCAGCAAGGCAACAACAAGCATGGGCGTGGCTATGTGGCCGTTCAATACTTTCTTGAAACGGCCAATAACAGCATTGTTTTCCATCTACGCTCAGTCTCTTTTCAGTTCATCAGGTATTGGCAATTGCTCGGTATCCAGTTTCGGTTTGTTGCCACCCCGAGTGTGGTAGCGACGAAGCTGAAATACAAATGCCAGTACCTGGGCTACTGCAATATATAGACCAGATGGAATTTCCTGACCGATTTCGGTGCTGTAATAAACAGCCCGGGTAAGCGGAGGTGCTGATACCACGGGCACTTGATGCTGATCCGCAATCAGCCTGATTTGTTGTGCTACCAGATCAGCGCCTTTGGCGACCAGGACTGGAGCACCGTTTTTTGACTGATCATAGCGAAGCGCGACGGCGTAATGTGTCGGGTTGGTAATGACTACATCGGCATTGGGCACGTCCTGCATCATGCGCTGTTGTGATAGCTGAATTTGCATTCTGCGAATCCGGCCTTTCACTTCCGGACTACCGTCGGTCTCCTTATGCTCATCTTTGACTTCTTGCTTGGTCATGCGTAACTGTCTGATGTGATTCCATTTCTGGAAGGGCACATCAATCATTGCAATGAGAATCAAGCTGGAACAAATCAGTAGAAATACCCAGAGGATTAGCGATGCCAGCTCGGTCATCGCGACATTTACTTCCTGCTTGCCAAGCGTCAATAATTGGGCGCGCAGCCCCCATAAAATAAAGGTGGCGATACCGCCCACCAGCAGGAATTTTCCCAGCGCCTTGGCCAGCTCGATCAGGCCCTGTGGTCCGAAAATTCGCTTCAAGCCTTTGATTGGGTCCAGCTTTTCAGGTTTGGGAGCCATTGCCTGGCCAGAAAAATTCCAGCCGCCCATCAAGGCGGGAGCTGCCAAGGCCGCAATAAGCGTTACCGCCAGAAATATCCCCAGATCAAATGCCACGATACTGACACCCAACCACAACTGATTGACCAACATGCCGGTGTCAAAAATCAGGCTGCGACTGAAACTGAAAGAAACCTGCATCACTTCAGTCAGACTGCGAAGTAACCGCTCACCCATAAACATCATGGCAACGGCACTGGCAATTAAAACCACCACTGTGGTCAGTTCACGTGATCGGGGAACCTGGCCCTTTTGCTTCGCGTCATCAAGACGCTTGGCGGAGGGCTGTTCCGTTTTTTCCTGACCGCTGTTTTCTTCAGCCATCGTTTTGCACCAGTAATCTGGCCATTTGCAGCATTTCGTCGGACATGCTGACCAGATGGCCTGCGACATTGGGCAGTGTCACCAGGATGATGGCGAAGCCCAGAATGATGGTCATAGGGAAACCAATGGAAAAAGGACTGATTTGTGGTGCTGCCCGGGACAAAATACCAAAGGCAAGATTGACCATCATCAAAGAGCCAATCGCTGGCAAGGCCACAATAATGGCTGCGGCATACATCCAACTAGCCAGCGAGGCCACATCACGAAAAGATTCAATCGCAATGCCGCTACTTGCAACCGGCATCACCGTGAAACTCTCGTGTAATACCATGAGTAGTATCAGATGACCGTCAATCGCCAGAAACAGCAAGCTGACAAAGATCAGATAAAACTGACTGATCACCGGTACGGTCATGCCGTTTTGTGGATCAATCATGGAGGCAAAGCCCAAGCCCATCTGCATCGCGATAATTTGTCCGCCGATAATGAAAGCGTTAAACATCATCTGCAACATGAAGCCCATGCAAAAACCAATCAGCAGTTGTTGTGCGACCAGTAGTACACCCTCACTACTCCATGGTGTGACGCTGGGTACCGGTGTGTTGATGGTTGGCACCATGACCATGCTGATAGCAATAGCTATCAACAAGCGGCTGCGTACATTGACGAAGTTACTACTGAAAATAGGGGCAGCGGTGACCAGGCCGGCAATACGAAAAAATGGCCAGAGATAGCTGCCAATCAAGCCGGTAATTTCAGCCAGTGACAGCGTCATGTCAGCCGATCAGAAATGGAATATCTTCGAACAAACGAAGGGTGTAACTGATCACCAGGTTGAGCATCCACGGTCCGGCCATCATCAGCACCAGAATAGTGATCAAAAGCTTGGGTATAAAAGTCAGTGTTTGCTCATTGATGGAGGTGGCGGCCTGAAACATGCTGACCAACAAGCCAATGAACAGAGCAGGCAGCAGGATTAAAGCGATCAGGATGGTGATCACCTCAAGGGTTTGTTGCATCACAGTAAGGACAGTTTCAGGCGTCATGACTAGATATAAAAACTCGAGGCCAGTGTGCCCATCAGCAGCGCCCAGCCATCAATTAACACAAACAACATCAGTTTGAACGGCAAGGAAATCAACATGGGCGACAACATCATCATGCCCATTGCCATCAGTACTGATGCAACGACCAGATCAATAATCAAAAACGGAATGAAGATCAGAAAACCTATCTGAAAAGCGGTTTTCAATTCACTGGTGACAAAGGCCGGCAGTAATAGACTGAATGGAACATCATCCGCGCTTTGTAAATCCTCATAACCGCCGATTTCTGCAAACAGTGCCAGATCACTTTCTCGTGTTTGTGCCAGCATGAAATCACGAAATGGCTCACTGACCTGTTCAACCGCCTGAGTTGCCGAGACTTCCCCATCCAGATAGGGGCGGACACCATTGTCATAGGCCGCACTAAACACCGGATGCATGATGAATATGGTCAAAAACAGCGCCAGGCCAATCAGGATCTGATTGGACGGGGTCGACTGAACCCCCATGGCCTGACGTAATATCGCCAGCACAATAATGATTCGTGTGAATGAGGTCATCATCATCAGGGCGGCCGGCAACAGCGTTAATACGGTCATTAACGCCAGGATTTGCAAGGTCAGTGAATAACTTTGCTGGCCGTCTTCGCCGGTGGTGATGGTCAGTGCCGGGATACCAGTTTCGGCCATGGCGGGTACGGGCAGCAACAATGGCAGCAACAACATTAAACGAATCATGATGAGGCCTTTTGTTGTTGCATGATCTTGCGAAGTCGCTCGGCAAAGCCAGACTCAGCGGTCGGATCAGACGCAGTGTCCAAAGGTTTATCCAGCACCAGCAGGGTATTGATTTGTTGTGGACTGATGCCAAGCATCACCTGCTGCTGACCGACCTGAACCACAACGGCACGTTCACGCGGCCCAAGCGAAAGCGAGGCTACAACGCGCATCTGCCCATTGCCCATTCCGTAAAAATGACTGCTCCGACGGAGCAAGAAAGCCATCAGCGCAATCACGCCCAATACCAGAAACAGCCCCATCAGGGTCTGCAGCAGACTGGCCGCTGACAACGGGCTGCTGGTCATTTGTCTGACAGGTTCAGATTTGGCGACTGTTTCGGCTGCCTGTGTTAGCGCAGGTATCAGTAAAAAAACCGATGAGATGAGGCTGATAATGCGTTTCATCTCATCGTAACTTCTTGATGCGTTCAGCAGCGCTGATGACATCGGTCAAGCGAATGCCAAACTTGTCATTGACTACGACCACCTCGCCATGGGCAATCAGTGTGTCGTTGACCAGTACGTCCATCGGTTCGCCGGCCAGTCTATCCAGCTCGACCACTGAGCCCTGACTCAACTGCAGCAGGTTGCGGATATTGATTTTGGTGCGACCTATCTCCATTGAGATGGTGACAGGGATATCCAGCACCATGTCCAAATCCACATCGCTGCGTGGTTTGGAATCATCATCAAGCTTGGCAACCGGTGCAGGATTCGCCTGACTTTGTGTGCTTTGCTCGGACTCCGCCTGTTCTGCCAGGGCTTCAGCCCATGGATCAGCATCAGATTCGTTGTCAGGGGTTTGTTCTTCGAGAGCAGCGGCCCATTCATCGGCCAGTGCCTGATCGTCTTGTTTAGTATCTTCGCTCATTGTTTCTTGGCCTTTGCTTTTAACTGATAGTTGGGAGTTGTGTCCTTGGGATGTTCGATAACACTGACGATTTTCAGAGCCGCCTTATCGTTGTGTTCACCAAAAGTGGCTCTGAACATGGGGACCTTCTCTACCATTGCCGTGACGTTCTTGGGCATATCGATTGGAATGATGTCACCCACTTTGAGATCTCTAACCTGCCGCAGCGTCAATTGTTTCTCGGCAAGTACTGCCGACATTTCAACATCTGCCTGCATAATCTCTTCACGCATCGATCGACCCCATCTGCCATCATCAGCACTACGATCGCTTTGCAGACCGGTATCCAGCAACTCACGGATGGGTTCCAGCATTGAATAGGGCAAGGTGACATGCAGAGCGCCACCACCACCGTCCAGTTCGATGTGGAAAGTGGAGATCACTACCACCTCACTGGGGCTGACAATATTGGCAAACTGCGGGTTGACTTCATGACTGACAAATTCGAAGTTGACGGGCATCACGGGCGACCATGCTTCGGTCAAGTCGCGGAAACATAATTGCAACACCATGTGAATGACACGTAATTCGGTGGCGGTGAATTCACGACCCTCAATACGCGCTTGAAAGCGACCTTCGCCGCCAAAATAGTTGTCCAGCAGTGTGAACACCAGTTTAGGTTCGAATACCACAAGCCCGGTGCCGCGCAGAGGATGCAGATGAATCAGGTTGAGGCTGGTGGGCACAAATAGCGTGTGAACGTATTCAGAAAACTTCATTACCTGGACACCGCCGACTGAAATTTCGGCTGAGCGACGCAGCATGTTGAACAGATTAATGCGAAGATAACGGCCAAAACGTTCGTTGATCATTTCCAGCGTTGGCATTCGGCCACGAATGATTCGCTCTTCGTTGCCAAAATCATATTGTCTGGGAGCGCTGTTATCGGTAGTCGACTGTTCTTTGGTTTCCAGCTCACCGTCACCCAGCCCATTGAGCAGGGCATCAACTTCATCCTGGGAGAGTATGTCGTGAACAGCCATGGTTATTGCATGATGAGGCTGGTGAACAGTACGGCTTCGACACCATCCTGTATGCCAGACTCAGTCCGGAGAAATTCGTTAATCAGCTCAAGCGATGATTGTTGCAGCGCCTGAGTCCCTTGCGTTGTGTTCAGATCGTCATAATTTTGACTGTAGAACAGCAGCAACAGCTCGTGTTGCAGAGCCGGTTCGTGGTGAACAAAAGCATCAATCACTTTTTGATCACGTGTCATGACTTTCATTCGGATTTGCAGGTACCTGACAGCACTGTCGCTCTGGTCGGCAAAATTGACAATAAAGGGACTGTCTATGCTGTGATAGATAGCTGGACCTCGCACTGGCGTTGTCTCTGCGTCACTATCACCCGATAGCAGGAAGTAGCCCGCGCCGACGGCTACCAGCAGCAGAACCACCGCTGCGATCACGATCAGCATTAAGCGTGATTTCTTTTTGGGTTCTACCAGTTCAATATCGTCTTTTTGTTCAGCCATGTGTCATGTGCTTCCATGAAGTTGTTAAGTGAGTAGCAATTAATGTGCCTGTTTATTGCCAGATAAAGCTGGGGAAGTAGACCTGATCGATGTTGTCGCGGCCCAGCTCTTGCTGAATAATGTTGCGAACAACGGCCAGTGCCTCGGCCTGAAGTTGTTGCCTGCCCTCGACAGAACTTACCGTGTCCATGCTTTGTTCGGAAAACAAAACACGCAAGCCGTCCTGAATCATCGGCTGGTTTTGTTCGACAGCTTGGATGACACGGGCATCATCCGACCGGATCGCCACACGAATCTGCAAATAGCGGGCTCGCTGAGAGCTTTGTCGAAGGAAGTTAATAGTGAACGGTTCTTCGAGTGTGAAATAAATCGCCGAACTGGGGTTGGCGTGAGCAAAATGACTGGTGGACAGCATCAGTAACAAGCAGACAATACTGGTAAACAGGCGCAGTTGCAGATTCATTGCTTGGTATACTCCGTGATTTTGTATTGGCAGATGGCGCGTCACCAGATTATGACAAGCTTGCCCATCGGGTAAAAGGGGAGATGACTTGAATAAACCACAGAAGCAGGATGAGACCAACGAAGCGTCAGGCTCGGATCGTTTGCTGACATTGCCTCAGTATCTGATTCCCCAGCACTTTTTGTCTGTCATCATGCACCGGTTGACGCAATCAAAACGGCCTTGGCTCAAGCAGCGATTAATTCGCTTTGTGGCCAGTAAATATCAGGTCAACATGGCTGAAGCGGCAAATCCGGATCTCAACAGCTATCCCAGTTTCAATGCTTTTTTTACCCGGAGTCTGAAATCTGGCAGTCGCCCGCTGGAGGGTGATAACTCAGTTTTGGCGTCGCCTGTTGACGGAGTCATTAGTCAGCTGGGTGCCATCACGAACGATCAACTGATACAGGCCAAGGGGCGCCATTATCGGCTTAATGATCTGTTGGCGGGTGATGAAGCTTTGAGTCAGCAGTTCAGTGAAGGGCAGTTTGCAACCATTTATCTGTCACCACGTGACTATCACCGAATTCATATGCCACTGTCGGGTCGTTTGCTGCAGATGACGTATATCCCTGGCAAATTATTCTCAGTCAACCCGCGCACTGTGCGCGCGGTGCCGGATTTGTTTGCCAGAAATGAAAGACTGGTGACGGTGTTTGAGACGGCAGAGGGGCCAATGGTGCTGATTCTGGTGGGAGCAATATTTGTTGGCAGTATGGAAACCGTCTGGAGCGGCCAGATAACGCCGCCATACGGCCGCAGTATCAGACAATGGCATTACGACAAGGACCATCTTGTTCAGCTTGAAAAAGGTCAGGAAATGGGTCGCTTCAATATGGGATCAACGGTGATTATTCTGCTGCCGAAACAGGCAAAAAGCTTTGCCTCAAAATGGCAAGCTGGCACAGCGGTGAAAATGGGCCAGGCACTCACCTGAGCTAACAGGACCAACAAAATACCTGGGCATATACAAAAAACCCGCAGTCAATGCTGCGGGTTTTTTTGTGGAATGAATTAACCGACTTACAGGTTATTACGCCAGACGTGGCAGGGATCATCCATCAGTGTCGAGACAGCATCGGGGCCCCAGGTGCCAGCAGGGTAGGTATGAACAAAGTCTTTATCCTGTGCCCATTTTTCCAGAATCGGGTCGACCGCTTTCCAGGCCAGATTGACTTCGTCAGAGCGCAGGAACAATGAACGATCGCCCTGAATAGCATCCAAGATCAAGGCTTCATAGGCATCAAGTTTGTGTTTTTTGTCTTCTGACTCAACGGTTTCCAGTGCGACGGTGTGTGCCTTGATTTCCAGCCCTGGTTGCTTGGCTTGTAACTCAATACGCAGGGTGTTATCTGGTTGAAGCCCCATGACAATCCAGTTGGCGTGACTGTCGCCAATTTTGGTGTCCTTGAACAATTCAAGTGGCGGCTTTTTGAAGCGAATGGCGATCATGGCTTTCGATTCTGGCATGCATTTACCCGTGCGCAGATAGAAAGGAACACCACGCCAGCGCCAGTTATCGATGTAGATTTTCATCGCGGCATACGTTTCTGTGACGCTGTCTTTAGGCACTTCTTCGTCTTCAAGATAGCCAGGGATCTTCTGGCCATTCACTTCGCCGGCAGAATACTGACCACGGAAAGCATGTTGATCCACCATGTCAGAAGTAATCGGGCGAATTGATTTCAGTACTTTGACTTTTTCGTCACGCAGCGACTCGTCATCCAGATCGGCAGGGGGTTCCATGGCAACCAGGGCCATGACTTGCAGCAGGTGACTTTGGATCATGTCACGCAGAGCGCCGGAGCCGTCGTAGTAACCAGCACGTCCACCCACACCTTGTTGTTCAGCGTGTGTGATCTGCACATGGTCTATGTATTTGTGATTCCAGAGTGGTTCCAGCAACAGGTTGGCAAAGCGGAATACAAAGATATTCTGCACGGTGCCTTTGCCCAGGTAGTGATCGATCCGGTAGGTTTGTTGCTCGGTAAAGTTCTTACGCAGAATCTGCTCAAGTTGTTCAGCACTTTTCTGGTCATAACCAAACGGTTTTTCCACCACCAGATGACGCCAGCCATCTTGTTCGTTGTTGAGACCGACTGCAGCCAGCTGATCGCCCACCACACCAAACAGTGAGGGACTGATCGACAGGTAGAACACGATATTGCTTGAAAAACTGTTCTCAGGTTTTTTCAGCAAGTCAGCCATTGCCTTGTAATCTTCAGGGGTGTTGATGTCATGCTTGAAGAAGCTGACCCGGGCCAGAAATCTTTCCAGTGTTGCGGCGTCTACACCGCCACGTGCTTTGTCTGACACATATTCGGTCACTTGTTCGAGCCACTCGGCTTGTGGCATTTCTCTACGGCCGAGGCAGATGATTTTTGTGTCTGCAGTGAGACGCTGCTCGGCATCCAGATGATACAGCGCGGGTAACAGTTTCTTTTTAGACAGGTCGCCAGTGGCACCAAAGATAATAATTGTGCAGGTTTGCATGTTTTCTCCCGTAGCAGGCTGTGGCTCAGCCCGTGACCAGATATAATTGTCGGATTGTACAATTTTTGGGAGGGTCTCGTGGGAAAAATTCTGTTTGCCAGCAGTGAGGTGCATCCACTGATGAAATCGGGCGGCCTGGCAGATGTTTCTGCTAGCTTGCCGATTGCGCTGCATCAAAACGGCGAAGATATCAGAATCCTGATGCCTGCCTATCGCCAAACTCTGGCACAGATCGATGATGCAAAAGAAGTGGCATCACTTAAACTGGATGGTTATCACCAGCCGGTGACCCTGTTGGAGACACGCTTACCGGATACCAATGTGGTGTTGTGGCTACTGCAATCACCTCATCATTTTGACCGTGATGGTGGCCCTTACAGTCAGCCAGATGGCCGTGACTGGCATGATAACGCGGCGCGATTTGCACTACTTTCCAGAACCATTGTTGCAATCGCTTGCAATGAAGCGGGACTGAACTGGCAACCGGATATCGTTCATTGTAACGATTGGCAAACCGGCTTGGCACCCGCCTTGTTGAGCCAACGAGAGCATCGGCCAAAAACCGTATTTACTATTCACAACCTTGCCTATCAGGGCTTGTTTTCCAGAGAAACCTTTGAAGCGCTGGATCTTCCAGAAGCGCTCTGGCAGATGGATGGTCTTGAGTTTTATGGATTACTGTCATTTATGAAAGGCGGCTTAATGTTTGCCGATCACATCACCACGGTCAGCCCAACCTATGCCCAGGAAATTTGCCATTATGAATTTGGCTATGGCCTTGAAGGATTGTTGAAATTACGCGCAGAACAAGGTCGGCTGACAGGAATTTTGAACGGTATTGATACTCAGCAATGGCATCCCGGTAAAGATCCGTATCTGAGCAAAAACTACAGCAGCGCGACCTTGCGCAACAAAAGCGTTAACAAGTCTGCTTTGCAACAACGCATGTATCTGCCGGAACGAGCAGAAACGCTGTTGGTCGGACTGATCAGTCGTCTGGTACCACAAAAAGGCATTGATCTCTCGATAGCGGCGATAAATACTCTGTTGAGCAACGGTGCAGATATTCAACTGGTTTGTCTTGGCAGTGGAGAACCGGGTTTTGAGCAGGAACTGCGCGTGCTGCGCGCAAGGTATCCTGACAAGGTTGCTGTCAATATCGGTTATGACGAAGCCCTGTCACACCAGATCGAAGCCGGGGTAGATGTATTTTTAATGCCTTCTCGTTTTGAACCGTGTGGTCTCAACCAGATGTACAGTCTTCGCTATGGCAGCTTGCCAGTGGTTCGCCGTACCGGTGGTCTGGCAGATACCGTTGTGGATGCCAGTGAAGATAACCTTAAGGATTCAACCGCCACCGGCTTTGTCTTTGAGCAGGCCAGTGTGGAATCACTGACAGAAACCTTGCAACGTGTTCTGGAGTTGTATCAGCATCCGCGAAAATGGCGACGCATGATGCTCACTGCGATGGCGCAGGATTTTAGCTGGCACATCAGTGCACAGGCTTATCAAAGTCTTTACCAAACACTCAACGGAAATTGATTATGACTTCAAGTCAGACACTTCGGGCCGTTTCAGTGTTCGATACGGTTGCGTCTTTGCCATTACTGAATGACAAGGATCTGCGCACGCATGTTCGTTTTCTGGTCAATCTGCTTGGTGAGGTGATTGAGGAACGTTCGGGAACTCGTCTGTTCCAGACAATAGAAACCTTACGCAAAGGCTTTATCAGACTGCGTAAGGAGCATGACCCCTTGCTCAAAGAGCAGCTGATCTCCGTCATCAAGCAACTGGATGACGATACCTTGCGCGATGTGATTCGCGCCTTCAGTATCTATTTCAGCCTGGTCAACACGGCTGAAGAAGCCTTCCATCATCATAACCGCCAGATACAGCTCAGAAATGGTGGCGATTTATGGAGTGGTTCATATCTTGACACGCTCCGACTTTTAAAAAGTGAGGGCGTGACGCTTGAGCAGTTACAGCAATTGCTCAATACCCTGAATTTTATGCCAGTGTTTACGGCGCATCCGACCGAATCCAAACGACGTACAGTAATGGAGATTCTGCGTCGCGTGTTTTTGCTGGATGCGCAATTGACCAATAACCCGCTGACGGCTTTTGACGAAGCGCGAATTCGTGCCGAACTCAAGCGTCAGATCCAGCTTTTGTGGGTGACGGATGAAGTGCGCCCGATCAAACCCAGTGTGCGTGACGAAGTCAAAAACGGCCTGTATTACTTCAATGTCAGTTTGTTTGATGCGGTCCCCAGATGTTATCGAAATCTTGGCAATGCCATTCGCAGAGTCTATGCCGATGAGTTGGACGCCAACCCGCACTTTCAGATTCCACAGTTCATCAGATTCGGTTCCTGGATAGGCGGTGATCGCGATGGCAATCCATTTGTCACCGCTGAAACAACTGAAATGGCGATTATGCTGCAGCAGCGAACCGTGCTGCGACGCTATTTGGATGATGTCACTAAATTGATGTTCTTGCTGACACAATCTGAACCGTTATCGGAGATCAGCGAGGCTTTGGCTGCCGATATTTCGGCCTGTGAGCAGCGTTTTAGCGATGCTTTTGCGACCAATCAGCAGCGATTTGTCAGCGAACCCTACCGACGCAAACTCTACATGATGCGTTTCAGGTTGGAAGACAACCTGCGCTTGATGCAGCAGTATTTCAAACCAGAACAGCATGTCGAATCATTGGGTGTTGCTTATCAGAACGAAGCCGAGTTCTTGGCCGATCTGCAACTGATTCATGACTCAATGCATCATCATGGCGACGCAGACTTGGCCGCTGCAGAATTGACCGATTTACTTCGTCTGGTCGAGACTTTTGGCTTTTGTCTTTATCAACTCGATATTCGTCAGGAATCCAATCGCCACAGTGCCACGGTTGCCGAACTGTTACAGGCAGGCGGACTGAGCGACAATTATTTGCAACTGGATGAATCGGCAAGACAAGCGTTGCTGAGTGATTACTTGCGCTCACAACAGCGCGTCGCAATCGATTCATCGGCGCTGACCGCTGAAACACGTGAAACCATAGCCGTGTTTGAATTGATGGCCCGTATGCAGCGGGATGTCAGTCCACGTGTGTTTGGAAGTTATGTGATTTCCATGACCCACGAGGCCAGTCATATTCTGGAAGTACTCTGGTTGGCTCAGCAGTCCGGGCTTGCTGGCTATGATGAGGGGCAGGCGTTTTGTCAGTTACGTGTTGCACCGCTGTTTGAAACCATTGACGACCTGATGCGGATTGAACCGGTGATGACTGCATTGTTGGAAAACCCGGTTTATCGAGAGATGCTGGGAGCTTCCGGAGATTTGCAGGAAGTTATGCTGGGCTACTCTGACTCGTGTAAGGATGGCGGCATTCTGGCATCCGGCTGGAATCTGTTTCTGGCACAGCGCACCATCAGTACTCTGGCGCGTCAGCATGGAATTCAATGTCGTATGTTCCACGGACGTGGCGGGACCATTGGCCGTGGTGGTGGTCCAACCCATGACGCGATTCTGGCTCAACCCGCAGGTTCGGTACATGGTCAGATCAAGTTCACAGAGCAGGGTGAGGTGCTGTCATTCAAATACGGTAATACCGAAACTGCCGCTTATGAGCTGGGAATGGGCATCAGTGCCTTGATCAAAGCCAGCCGTGGTCTGGTGACTGAACGTCCGGTGGTCAATGATGAATATATGTCGATCATGCAGTCATTGGCAGAGACCGGAGAGCAGACCTATAGGCAGCTGACAGAGCCAAACCCCCGGTTTTCTCGACTTCTTTTACGAAGCCTGTCCGGTCGGCGAAATCAGCATGATGAATATTGGTTCGCGGCCTTCCCACCGCAAAGCCGGGGATCGATCAATAAAATCCGTCAGAGCGATAGGCTGGGTTTTTGCCTGGGCGCAGTCACGTTTTACATTGCCCGCCTGGTATGGCATCGGAACCGCATTATCGCGTTGGGTGGAAGAGCAACCAGAGCGCCTGGTGCAACTGCAACAAATGTACCGTGACTGGCCGTTCTTTCGTGCCTTGCTCAGTAATACTCAGATGTCATTATCCAAAGCCGATATGGGCATTGCCGCCAATTATGCGGAGTTATGTCAGCAAAGACTGACTACGGGACATGTGTATGCGCTGATCTTCAGCGAATATCAGCAAACGGTTCGGCAGGTGTTATCACTGGTTGAATCTGATGTGCTGATCAGTGAAAACCCGGTTTTGGCATTGTCACTGCGTCGCCGGCAACCTTATCTTGATCCGCTGAATCATATTCAGTTGATGTTGATTAAACGTTATCGCGAGTCGATAGATGATGCCGAACAGGTATCGCGTTGGCAGGATCCGCTGATGCGCACCATCAGTGCTATCTCAGCCGGTATGCGAAATACCGGCTGATTTCAGCGTCAGTCTTGCGGGGTATCCGTGGCTGGTGGCTGTCTTAACGCTTTGCTGACATAGCGTGTTTTGGTTTCGCGTTTTTTCATCAGCGCGCGATTGGCTTTGCCTTTAGCCGCCAGACCTTTGAGCTTACGAATGGGCAGCTGTGCCTGCATGTGAAACTCAATACGCTCGAGGTTTTGGTGGTCATGTGGCTCTACCAGATTGATGGCAGTGCCATGCTGTTCGCCACGTCCAGTTCGACCCACCCGGTGAATGTAGGTATCACCGCGATAGGGGATATCGTAGTTGATGACATGGCTGACATCGGGCAGATCCAGTCCGCGTGCTGCGACATCGGTGGCGACGGTGATCTTGATTTGACCTTCGCGAAATTTACGAATGCGCTGTCTGCGTTGAGCCAGATCAAAATCACCATGCAATACCTGGGCTGACAGGTTTTGTGATTGCAGCCACTCGGTCAATTCTTCTGCACGTTCACGTTTGTTACAGAACACCAGGGCACGCTGACACTCCGCTGACTTGAGCACCGTGGTCAGTAACAACTGCTTGTGTTCATGATTGTCGGCCAGATAAACATAATGACTAATCCGATCGGTCTGCGCATTGGCCGCATGCAGCTGGATGTGCTCTGGATCTTTGAGCACATTGTCGGCAAACAGCTTGATGCCATGGCCAGAGAGTGTTGCTGAGAAAAGGCAGCATTGAAAGCGATGTTCAATGCTTGCAAGTGACATCATCACATCAGGACCTTGTCCCATATCCAGCATCCGGTCAGCTT
This sequence comes from Methylophaga lonarensis MPL, assembly GCF_000349205.1. GTDB lineage: Bacteria > Pseudomonadota > Gammaproteobacteria > Nitrosococcales > Methylophagaceae > Methylophaga > Methylophaga lonarensis. The sequence continues at coordinate 19,631 of NZ_APHR01000079.1, forward strand.
CGTCGATCACCACCAGTTCAATCTGCTGAAGATCCACGGCTTTATTTTCGACCATGCTCAGCAAACGACCCGGAGTGGCAATCAGCACATCACATGACTGATTGAGCAAATCGTGCTGACGTCCGACATTAATGCCGCCGGTCAACATCACGACTTTAGGTCTGATCTCGCGGCCCAACAACTCGATCACATGCTGGATTTGATGGGCCAGCTCTCTGGTTGGCGCCAATATCAGCACGCTGGCCGCTGACGATTCAGACTTCTCATCAAGCAGACGCTGCAAGATGGGTAAAACAAACGCGGCGGTTTTTCCGGTGCCGGTGGCGGCACCCGCCAGCACATCTCTGCCAGCAAATATTGGTGGAATCGCTGCGGCTTGAATAGGGGTGGGTGTGACATAACCTGCACCAGTCACGGCTTTGAGCAGTATGTCGTCTAGGAATAAATCATCAAAAGTCATTGTGGAATCACATCAAGGTCGCCGTTACAGCGAGAATTTCAGAGGCGGATAATCAGAAAAATCATAACAGTGCAGAGGCAAAAAATCTCTGTTTTTCAACCTGCCCTGACCTTGACCGAACTCAATGAGGCTCAGGCATAAAGTACCAGCAGACTGCCCATCACCATCACCAGACAAGCCATCATTCGGCTGCGAAAATGTGCTTCGCGGAAGATTCTGGCCCCCAGAAATACTTGCAACACCATGCTTAGCTGAAACAGG
>NZ_APHR01000080.1 GCF_000349205.1 Methylophaga lonarensis MPL
CGCCATGGCAACACTGGATCGACAACTCGGCGTACAGAGTGGCAAGGTCTGGTCATCCGTAAACGCTGGCACACTTGAGTGATCGTTTTGAGCATGTATTGATTGATTGTCCACCCATGCTTGGTGTGTTGATGATTAATGCCTTAGCAGCCTGTGATCAGTTATTAATTCCGGTGCAAACAGAATTTCTTGCACTGAAGGGACTCGAACATATGCTACACACGCTGGCGATGATCAATCACTCCCGCAGCCAGCCATTGCCACATTTAATCATTCCCACCATGTTTGATCGTCGCACTCGTGCATCAACGCAGACCTTGCGAATGCTCAGAGAACAATACCCGGATCAGCTATGGCAAGGCATGATTCCGGTAGATACGCAATTTCGTGATGCGAGCAAGGCAGGCATCCCTCTACCAGCCCTGAATCCTCAGGCTAAAGGCACACTCGCATACGCCGAACTTTTGCAGGCATTGTTGACCAAGCAACAAGCGGAGCTCAGTCATGCCTGATCATCCGATTGTCGACCAGCAAGAGGCACTGGCTGTCTATCTGAGAGATATGTTTGATGAATCGCCGTCAGAAATCACTCAAACAGCACCACCAATCCAGGAAACACAAATTGACATTGCGGAACCAGCTCAAGAAGCTGTCGCCGAAGATTGGCGTACGCAACCTTTTCAGGCTTTGCTGATGGACATTCACGGTCTGCAACTGGCGATACCGCTACAGCAGCTCTGTGGAATTCGAGAATGGCCAGACACAGAACTACCTCGACTACCCGGAAAACCAGACTGGTATCTGGGCTTGTTGAGTGAGGACAGATTACACACTCAGGTGGTGGATCCCGGACATATTGTTTTACCGGCAGAAATGCGACAACGCTCGGCAACACCTGCCTATATGGTGCTCATAGATGAAGGCCGCTGGGCGATTGCCTGCCATGCCGTCAGTGAAGTCATCACCTTGCATCCAGACGATATCAAATGGCGTAAAATCGCGGGTAAAAGGCCTTGGCTGGCTGGCACAGTGCTGGAAAAAATGTGTGGTATTCTGGATATTGCAGCGCTGGTCGGCCTATTGAAAACCTGACGAATGGCATGAAATCTGCTTGAAAACCTCCATAAACGTCATAAAAATGACAAACCGGCCGCAGCGGCCAAGCGGGATAAGGATTGAACTATGAGCGAGAAAGACGCCGCCGGGAATGATCCGGTATTGCAATGGGTAACCTATCACCTGGAAGATGAGATCTACGGCATCAATGTCATGCAGGTTCAGGAAGTCCTGCGTCTGACTGAAATTGCGCCTGTTCCGGGTGCTCCAGATTATGTCATTGGCATTATCAACCTCCGTGGAAGTGTCGTCACCGTCATTGATACCCGTCTTCGCTTTGGTTTGCCAAGTAAGGAAGAAGATGATGCATCAAGAATCATCATTGTTGAAGTTAATGGCAATGTGGTCGGCATGCTGGTCGACTGTGTCGCGGAAGTCGTCTATCTGCGACAGTCGCAGATAGATACAGCCCCGAATGTCAGTAACGATGACAGTTCACGTTTTATTCAAGGCGTCTGTAGCCGTGAGCAAGGCCTGTTGATTCTGGTCGATGTCAACAAACTGCTTACTGAAGACGAAATATCGGAGCTGGCGAGTCTGTAGCTTGTTCAAGTTATGGCTGATGAAATCTCACCAAGTTTGCCCCTGACACCCACGCCACCGGTTGACGTACCTCCAGAAGATCGAAGACGTCAAAAACCCGGCTCGGACAAAGGCAAGCAAGAGACAACTGATGACGATGAAACAACAGACCGTAAGCCCCGTCCACCGCATGACGGTTTGATAGATGAATATGCATGATTCGCCCGGAGGGCCAACACAATGCTGATATACTTTATAGCCGCTTTTATAAGCTTGCTGTTTGGAGCTGCTCTGTTGCGGTTCTGGCGCATTCAAAGGCAACAAGCAGAAAAAATCACCGCCCTGCAATCACAACTGTCGGCATTATGTGCTGCGGCAGTAGGAGGCGATGAACGGATTTTACGTTTTGAACAAACGCTGAATAAACTGCGTGAACATCAGAATACGCTGGATTTGAGCATCGTCAGCCAGACCGGTTACGATCATGCCATTCGCTTGGCTCGCAAAGGCGGCAGTGTGCAGCAACTTATCGAGAACTGTAATCTAAGCGATGAGGAAGCTCATCTGATCACGCGTCTGCATGGTCAGGCAGCAAAATCTTCTGCTGACCTGCACTAGGGACTGTTGCCCTATCCTCTCCATCTCTAACTCTGACTGATATCACAGCAGTCACTTTGATAATGGATGAAACAACTCTTAATTGGATTCCGGTACTTGTGGCTGCGGTTTACCAATAAGATAACCCTGAATATAGTCAACACCGTACTCGTGAAGCAGATCCATAGTGCTTTGCCGCTCAACAAACTCCGCGACGGTTTCCTTGCCCAGACTATGTGCAATGTCGATCATTGATTTGACCAGCAATTGATCAACCGGATCACTCTCCAAATCTGTGATAAAAGCACCATCAATTTTCAGAATATCCACCGGGAAATATTTCAGATAGCTGTATGAATTAAAACCAGCACCAAAATCATCAAGTGCAAAGCGGCAGCCTAGTTCACGCAGACCTATCACCATCTTTTTGCTTTGCTCGAAATTTGAAATTGCTGAAGTTTCGGTAATTTCGAAAACCATCCTCGCTGGATTGACTCCGGTTTCCTGAAGTTTTCTTTGCACCAGCGGATACAGACTGTTATCCAGAAAAATATTGCCTGAAAGATTCACTGCCAGCGAAATACGATCAGGCACTGTTCGCATCAACTCAAATGCACGATCGACCACCCATAAATCGATTTGATGAATCAAGCCCATCGACTCTGCGACCGGGATAAACTCAGAAGGATAGTAAAGCGTTCCTTCATCATCACGCATTCGAATCAAACACTCATAATGATTAATTTCACCCGATGACACCGCATGAATCGGCTGGAACTCCAGAATAAAGTTTTCCTGTTTGAGCGCCATTCGTATTCGAGGTGCCCACTCCACACTATGGCGCAGCGCGTGCATTTCCCGATCCTGTGGACTATAGAGATGCACCCGGTTGCGACCACGTTTTTTTGCTGTGAAGCATGCCTGATTGGCATGGGATAACACCTCACCTGCAGTACTTAACTCATCGGCAATAATCAGTTTGATGCCGATACTGGCGGACAGATGATACAAATGACCATGATAACTGAAGCTGTATCCATCAAACAGGTTGTGCAGATCTTCGGCCAATTGCTCAGCTTTTGCTTTGCTGACATCGTTGACCAAGACCGCAAATTCATCCGAGCCGATTCGCACCAGCGTATCTTTGACCGAGAAAAAGCGCCGCAATGAGTTGGCGACCTGAACCAGCAGACTATCCCCTGCCTCATGACCCTCCGCATCATTGAGTACTTTGAAACTATCCAGATCAATGTAAAAAAGCGCACTGCTGACATTGAAGTTGCGCGCCTGAGTCAGACTCTGTTCAAGTGACTGTTCCAATCGACGTCGGTTTGCCAGTCCCGTCAGATCATCGTGGCTGACTGAAAACTGCAGGCGGGCTTCCATCACTTTGAGATTTGCCAGTTCATCCTCAAGCTGCAACTGACGTTGATAGGTGTAATCGCGCTCTTTTTTCACTGCAAGTGCAGTCATGATGGCAGGCGGTAAAGATTCTGCTGTCAGTGGACGGTACAGTAATGATGTCACCCCATAACCCAAGTCTGTAAGTACTTGCGCATGGTCCCATTGGGACTCAGGTGTCAGAGAAATGATGGGGATCAGTCGCCACTCATCAAACTGGTCCATGGTGAGTCGAAGCTCACGAACCGATAATTCGGGCATTGAGCTATCAATCAAAACCAGGTCGATGTCACAGACATCGTCAACAATGGCATGTCTGAGCGCCAGCATCAATGCTTCTGGGCTATGTGCGGTATCGATTTCTGTAAAACCGCTGAGTTGCAACAGCGTTCTTAAATAGCCAGTGTCAGCCTCACGTGCTCCTGCAATGACGACTCTGGAGTCCAGCAAATCGGCGACATCCGCAGCCGATACAGGCGCGTCAAGAACAGATCCATGGATCTCCTCAGGTACCGCTGGAAATGCGTTGCTCGGAGTTTTCATCGTCTGTGGTCAGCTTTTTCGGCGTCGCCCAAGAAATAGTTATGGTCTGAAAGTATCCCTTTTATATTTAAAAATCAATACTTAATATGTTTTTTGTAATGCTGTTTATAAAGTTTTTGTGGGCTGACAAAACAGGCAGGTCAGAAAATCAATTTGTGAATCTCACTGCCGTTAAGTAGTTTTTCCTTTAGATACAGGGACTTTGCCTGAGACCATGTAGGCATAGGCGATGACTTCTGCAATGGCGCGATATAACTCAGGCGGGATCTCATCACCTAGCTCAAGATCTTTCAATAAATCAGTTAACAGGCTGTCTTGCCGCAAGGGAATGTTGTGTTCACGGGCAATGCGAATGATTTCTTCAGCAATTCGCCCCTCACCGCTGGCAGTGACAGTAGGCGCATTGTCACCGTCATAGTGCAAAGCGATCGCGCGTGTCAAAGCTGATGATTCACTCATACATGAATGTCCACATAGGTTTCAAAAGCATCATGCATCTCTGAAGCTTGTTCGATGGCAGACAACGGTGCAACAGGAGCACATCGGCAGTTCAGTTGACCAACGGCCAGATCCACTGTCTGCAAACGTGCTCTCAGATCATCCAGATACTGTGTTAACAACTTTGCTGTTTCGGGACGTTCTGCAACCAGAGTGACGGACACTTGCTGTTGATGCAGCGTCAACAAAGCCTGCATGGGCCCTGAATTAGTAGTTTCGAGGTTGAGCTGAACTTGCCAGATATCCTGTGACTGATCAACATTGGCCTGCTGTTGCTGAATACGCATTCTGACTAGCGATAATTCCTGTCGATCCCGCACTGGCAACTCCATTAACCAAACCGGGTTACTGCTTGGCAATTCTGGATCACGCACCATCGCCAGTTGATTCAGCTGCACACGTGCTGTCAGGCTGCGAACTTCCTGCAACAAATCACGCAGCAGAGACATTTCGATAGCACGCGTCACGGCCGCTGCGTCTGGCCTTGTGCCAGCAGTAAAGTCACGCGTCGCCTGTTGGAGCTGTGCGATGATCTGCTGCAAATTGAAAGTTGTCTCTGGCAAGCGAGTCAGGCCTTGTGCCTGGCTGCTATTGCTAATGAATGAAGCCAAGGCAGCTCGAATCTCTGCCGGTAATTGACGCAACAACTGTTCTGTTCGTGGCCTTTCAGAATCAGCGGCCAACTGCTGTTCAACTGCTGCCGCCAGACGCATCAGATTACCCTTGAAATCCTGTGTTGTCGGCTGTCCGGTTTGCAAACGCTGTTCCAGAAATTGTCCCGAGTTCTGCAGTGCATCTCTTAATACATTGGCATGCGGTAATTGCTGTCGCTCGACCACATGACTCATCAGCTGCGCCAATGGCGCGCTCAATGGTGCAGGCAATGTTCGATTTGAATGTTGAATGTTCAGCGTCGAAGGTAATAAACGCTGATCCTGAACCAGTGGTAATAACATTCGTTGCAAGTCACGAATTTGCGCGGCAATGTCAATCACTGCCGGACGCAATACAACAGATAAGGGTTGCAGTTTGGCCACTTCCAGCTGCAGCATTTGACCAGGCTGAAACTGCCTGCCAAGCGAACTGACATCAATTTGCATTTTGGCAGGCAACTGACCGCCGCCATCTTTTATCGCCACCAGCAATTGTTGTTGTGGTTGAAGCGCCACTATTTCGGCATTAAAACGCATGCCCTGCTGAAGCGGTCGCGGCGGCAGCTCCGCATCAACCATCTGCAGCGCCAATCTGCCTGCTTGCTGAACCACTTCCAACTGAATTTTTTGCCCAGGCTGGACCGCTTTGTCGGCGGTAATTTCAATGACGGTATTACCTATCTGAACCTTCACCTGCTCGGCCTTGGCAGCGGCCGTGACTGCGACAGCTTCCAAACGTTGCCCCAATACCAGCTGGCTGACTAATCTGGCTGGTAAATCCTGCAAAGCGGGGCCACTAATCGTCGATGATGACTGAGGTACCTGCATCCTTATACCTTTTGGATTCTCAGTGCTAGTATAGCAATCACGCAGGGATTTGAAGCATTGCCGATGAACAAACCCAACAAGCTCTGGTATACGCGCCGAAACGAGACGATCAGTGGTCCTTTCACCCTATCGCTGATCCGCAGCAATTTTTTGGCTGGCCGGTTGTCAGAAGAAGACATGATCAGCGACGATCAGATGCAGTGGCAAACTATTGCTGAGTTTCCCGAGTTGGCAAATCAGCCAAAACCAGAAACCATTCATCATCAGCTGGATGAAAGAGATGGCTTTGACCGGCGTAGTCAACAAGCAAAACCTAAACGTAGCCAGCGCATAGCCCAAAGACGGGCCCCTGAACCCGAAGATACCATTCAGCGAAGACAATTACGGACGATGATCCTGCAAAAACAACGTCAACAACATAAAGTGAAAATCTGGCCTCTGATCGCAGTGTTACTGCTGATCGTGGTGACAGGATTTTTTGCCGTCAAACAAAGCAGTCAGATGGAAGTAATCATCCAAAACTGTCAGGCACCACCGATTCCTGGAGTGAACTGGGAGAACTGTTTACTGTCCAGCAGTGAACTGGCACAAAGTAATCTGCAACGTGCCAATCTTCGCAACACACAGCTCGCAGGCAGTAATTTGATGGGCAGTAATCTGGATCAGGCACAACTCGCTTATGCAAACCTGAGCTACACCAATCTGAGTTATGCTAGCCTTAAAGAAGTATCCTTGCTTGGTGCCAATCTACAAGGTGCCGATCTGACCAATGCCAATCTTGCAGGTTCGAACCTGACCCATGCCGACTTGCGTGGCGCAAAACTGGGTGATGCCAACCTTGAAAACACCCGCTTGGACAATGCGATCTGGACAGATGGATTTATTTGCGCGCCGAGTTCATTCGGCGAATGTATCCCGTTGATCCGACAATCACGCTAAGCCAACACTTCGCTCAGTGTAATGTTCTGGGTACTGCCAGGGTGAATGCCGGAATATCCACTTCAAAGCGTTTGCCGTCATCATCAACCATCATATAGTGCCCTTGCATCATGCCCACGGGTGTATCAAGCATTGCCGCACTGGTGTAAGTGAATGACTGTGCCGGACCCAGATAAGGATGCTGACCGACGACACCATCCCCCTCCACTTCCTGTTCGTGACCATCGCCTCCGGTGATTTTCCAGTAGCGTGACAACAGTCTTGCAGATGAATTGCCTTGATTACGAATAGTAATCGTATAGGCAAATAAGTAACGTGACTTTGCAGGGTCAGACTCATGATCCAGATAACTGGTCTCAACGTCGATCATAATGACAGGATTTTTTTCGCTCATAGTTCAATTATACAGTGCTTTAACTGCCAACTGCTCAGCACCTCGCAAACCACAATCCTGGGCCAGCACCAGATTCACCGGGAATTGTTGCATCAACCCCCGCATACGGCCCTTGGCTGAAAACGCTTCAAGGAAGTGACTGCCAACAAAGGCATCCGCATTTTTTGCCGCAATTCCACCGGCCAGATACACTCCACCACGCGGCAGACAGGCCAGCGCGGCATTGCCCGCCTGAGCACCAAACAGACTGACAAACACATCCAGTGTTTTTCTGGCCAGCAATGAGTTTTCCTGCCGGGCAAATCGACTGATGGCTGCCGCAGGGTCACCCTCGGTCATTGCCTGACGCAATGCCGGATCCTCCTCGTGCTGTTCGTAATCACGCAGAAAATTGTAGAGTGTTACCAGACCGGAACCTGATAACAAGCGTTCAACAGATACATGACCAAAACGCTCTCTAAGTCTGGTCAACAGCCGATCCTGAAGCAGGTCATTAGGCGCAAAATCCATATGTCCGCCTTCGGTTGCCAGCACCCTCCAACCATCAGCATCGGCAATTAAAAGTGCCTGTCCAAGCCCGGTACCTGCACCAATCACCAGTTTCGGTTCAGTCGCTTGCATCTCTGCGGCTTGCAGGCATAACAATTCATCTTCAACCAGGGATGGAATACAGTGCGCCAGCGCGGCAAAGTCATTGACCAGCCTCAGCTTGCCAATCGCAAATTGGCCAGACAGTGCAGCAGCATCGATTTGCCATGGCAGATTGGTAATGCTGGCATGTCCCTGCTGAACTGGTCCGGCAACCGCAAAACAGGCCGCAGAAAATGTCTCTCCTAACAGGCCGATATCTTTGAGAAAGTGTTCCAGCAGCGATTCAAAATTATCAAACAGCGCACTTTCATAGCGTTTCTGTTCGAGACGCAGCCCCTGCTCGTCAATCAGACTGAACAGGGCTTTGGTGCCGCCAAGATCCGCTGCCAGAAGCTTCGACATCTACTGGCCTGCCGCGGCTTTGTCCATAAACCAGAAATAATCACCTTGCGGAGCCAAGCGCTGTACTGGCAAGCCAGTCACCGCTTCAGTGGTGATATCACGCACGATTTCCGCTTTGGCTTCACCAGCAATAAAGACAATCACTTGCCTTGCGGCGTTAATGACAGGGTAAGTCAAGGTCACCCGCCAGGACTGGAATTTTTCAACAAACAGACTGGTGACCAGTTTATCGGTCACTTCCAGCGCAGGTGTTTCCGGGAACAATGAAGCAATGTGGCCATCAGGCCCCAAGCCAAGCAAAACCAAATCAAAGGGTTGCTCTTTCATGATCTGCTTAATCGTTTCGGCGTAATGACCGCAACAACAGCCGCATCACCAGACTCTGTGGGGACGCGGTGAACGTTTTCCGCAGGAACAGGAATGTGGTCAATCATGGCCAGCCGAGCCATTTTGAAGTTACTGTCATCGTGCGTCGGCGCAACACAGCGTTCATCACCAAAAAACAGATGTACTCTAGACCAGTCAACTTGCTCGACAAAAGGTGACATCGCCAGTTTCTGATACAGTCCTTTTGGTGTTGAACCACCCGCCAATGCAACGAAAAAAACGCCACGCTTGGCGATGCTTGCGCGGGCGACACTGACAAAATGTTCGGCGGCTGCGTCGATCAAGGTACTGGCATCAGCCAGGATTTTTTGTTCTGCTTTCATTGATGTTCCCCGGATAAAATTACTTGCCTGTGCGGTCTATTGGCTTTAGCTTTTGTTATTTGCAAGCCACCACTGTTGAACAGCGTTACAGAGCAATTCCGGCCAGCGTGTTGCCGAAATAATACTCACAGACGTTATTCTGCATTGCTTGTGTGACGTAAATGTATATTTACGTCACCAACAGGCGACTATGTTAATGACAAATCACCGCTGGTGCCCTGACTTTTCGAGATCAGACTACCAAAACATCGTGGCACGATGCCATCTACACTTCACAAGGAGCATATGGTATGAAAAAAGTTCTGTTCATGCTTGCAGGTTTTTTATTCAGTCACATCGTTATCGCAGAGTCACTGCATTACCAAATCATCAATCTTGACGCTACGGCGCAAACTGAAGTTGCAAATGATGAATTGATTGCCCAGCTACAGGTGATGCGTTCAGGCAGCGATGCTGCCCGACTCAGTCAGGAAGTCAACCGACAAACCGCCCGGGTCCTTGATGAGCTCAAGGCTTACCCGGATATTGAAGCACGCACCACCGCTTATCAGACGCGTCCGATCTATCGGGACAGCAAGATCAGCAGCTGGCAGGTCACTCAAACCATCAATCTTCGCAGCAAAGATTTTGACGCGATGAGTCAGCTTCTGGGCGATATTGCTGATATGGCAAACATCGCCTCATTGCAATTCCAATTGTCTGATTCAATGGTGGAAAATACCCGAAACACACTGATGACCGAAGCCATACAGAAATTCCGCGACAAGGCGAGTCTGATTCAGCAGCAGTTTGGTGAGCCGGGCTACCGACTGGTCAATCTTTCTGTCGACACCGGCCATTATTTTCCTCAACCAGCCATGGAACGCGGCATGCTGATGTCGGCAGATATGGCGGTAAAATCCTCTGCACCTGTAGCTTTGGAAGCCGGCAGCAACACTGTCAGTGTGAC
>NZ_APHR01000081.1 GCF_000349205.1 Methylophaga lonarensis MPL
ACTTGAGGTAGGCTTGTCCGTAAGCGTCCTGTTGTTGCCAACCGGTCATCTGTTCGGCTTTACTGTTCATTGAATCACCTTGCCTTCCTTATCAGTCACTATGACGGCATCGCCAATGGAGTCCAGCGTGATGCTTAATCGCTGCTCCTTCTCGCGAATCTGCAGGATTTGCTGCTCCAGTTGTGCGCCGGTTTCAACCAGTGTTTCAGCCAACTGCTGTTGAGCGGTGTCTCCGGTCAGAGGGTTGCTGAGTTTCAACTGTCCCTGCTTAAGCTGATGTGCCATCGACTCCAGGACCCTGAGAGGATCGATCACCAGCTTACGCATGACACTGTAGGTCATTAGTAGTAGTAACAAAGCCACGGCCAGCATGGGCAAAGTTCTCATCATGGTTTGATGTCTGGCTGTTTGCAAACGACCAGAGATATCGTCTTGCAAAATAAGCTGCCAACGGCCATGACCACTATCCAAAGTGTCGATGCCATAGGTAATTACTGGAATGGATACCAGAATGGCAGAATCCTGCCGATGATCTCTGGCACGAAAATCATCCGTTTTTTCTGTCAAAAAAAGACTTGCGGTGTCGGGCAGTGCGTCAAGGGCAGACAAGTTGTGCCAGTGTTCCTGGGATGAATAGATCACCTGATAATGTTCATCGACCAGCGCACTGAATTCGGCACTATCTCTCAGAACAAATTGCCGCATCGCACTGCGAATCTGCTCCCGGGCATTGTTTGCTCTTGCATACTCGATGGTATGGGCCAGCTGTAAACCGGAGTCATGCAGATTCTGCGATGCCTGATTAAAAATTTCGCTGCGATTTTGTAGATACTCAATTGTCGACAATAAAGTAGCCAGCGCTAAAAATGTCAGTGCAAATACGGCGGGCAGGAAAAAAGTCAAATTGTAGGTTTTCATCACCGGCTGGTTTCATGCAAGGTGTTATCCGCGAGTGCATCCAGCATCGGAATTTCGTTCAGCAAGCCAAACTCGAACATGGCTTCACGGGTTGATGCAGCCAGCCCGTTCAGGTCATGTTCAATAATTCTGGCATTGTGATCGAAGTCTGGGATTATCAGTCCCTGATAGATCCCGGTCAGGGCTGTCTCTGTCTGTCCGAGTCTTTGTTTCAAAATAGGTAAGGCTTTTTCGGGGTGCTGCTTCAATAGTTCCACCGCTTGCCAGTGACCGGCCAGAAGTTGTTGAAACTGTTGCTGATGTTGCTCGATGATGCTTTCTCTGCTGACAAGCACATCAATAATTGGGTTTTGAAGTTTTGAGCTGTCAAAAATGACATGATAACCCTCGCTCACCAGTGCTGAGGCATAGGGTTCAAAACTGATAACCGCATCAACTTCAGCCTGACGCATGATGCCAATGTGCTGATCAACCGTGGAGGGAATCAATGTAAGCTGGTCACGTGTCAGATCGGCTGCGTGTAGAACTTCCATCAACATCATTGCGCCAACAGCGCCTGATCTCCAGCGCCATTCGCTTGCCTTCCAGTTGCTCCAGCCCGTCGAATCAGATACCTGGAGATGACTTTGTCGGCACCGTTAGAGATATTGGTGATTAGGAATATTCGAAGGTCAGCTTCTGTTTGCGCCAGGCGAATGACTTCATCCAGCGTCAGTGCAGCCACATCAAGCTGCCCCTGACGAAAGGCACGCATAACTTCGGTGGCGGATGACAATTGAATAAGACGAACAGTCGAGGAGTCAGTGTAGTTTTCGTGTTTGGCAAGGTACAACAATTCATAGCCTGGCCAGAGGATCATGCCAAGTAGAAGCGGTTTTTCTGATGGAGAGTTACAGCCGCCGCCGGAGATCAATATCACCAAACTTAGCAGGATTTTCCAGACTCTGAACATTCAGGCTCCACGAACATAGAGGCAGCTTTTCATTGTGAACAATATCACAAAATAAAAAGCTCACAAGGACATCCGATGAACCATGTGGGAACTTGCTTTGTCACACACGATAAATATTGTCAAAACAATAACCTGGCGTTAAGCTGAGGATCTGTCCAACCCAAAGGAGGCGTTTATGGAAATTCCCGGAATCGCTCCATTCAGCAACCAACCAACATTGACTAACCCGCTACCGGCCGCAGAGCAACAACGTGGACAACAAACACCGGAGCTTCAGGAAAGCGAAACTCAGAACACGGTGAGTGTTAGTGAGCAAGCGCCCACCTCTATGGCTGACGACATGGTCGTTAATCAGGCAAACGAGGCAGAAGAAGCCGGCTTTAACCCGGATAATCCGGGTGGTACGATTGATATCACTGCTTAATACAAGGATTCAAAAATGGCCGCGCCTGTGATGCCGCAGAACCCTCTCTATCAGTTACTGCGTGATGGAAAAATTGAAGACTTCAATCATCGAGTCGCCAGTGGTCAGCCGGTCGATCTGAGTGGTTGTGATTTTCGTCACCTTAATCTGCAAGGCCTTATTGCTGATGGACTGGATTTTTCCAACAGTTATTTCCGGCAGGCCGATTTGAGGGGGATTGACTTCAGTCGCTGCCTGAGTCTGAACGGTGCAAGTATTCATGGTGCCAAGATATCTGGTGTGTATTTTCCATCGGCATTGACCGCTGCTGAAATCCAGTTGTCACTGCAGCATGGTACCCGGATGCGTTATCAGTCCTGAGTTTGCTGCGCGATGGGTTTGGCCGGAAACCAGCGAGAACAGAGCAGGCCAAGCTCAAACAATAACCACACAGGTAGTGCCAGCAGCGTTTGTGAAATGACATCTGGCGGTGTCAACAGCATGCCAAAGACAAAAGCGCCGACGATAATATAAGGCCTTTTCTCGCTGAGGCTTTGCCGTGTCGAAATTCCAGTTCTTATGAGCAGCATGGTCAGTATCGGCACTTCAAATGCCAGGCCAAATGCAAAAAACATCTTTAGCACAAAGTCCAGATAACTACTGATATCCGTCATCACGGCCACGCCCTCCGGTGCGGCTTGTGTCAGAAAACCGAAGATCAACGGAAACACCACGAAATAGGCAAAGGCGATGCCCAGGATGAACAATATAGTGCTGGCAAACATCAATGGAAATACGATACGTTTTTCATGCTGATACAGCCCTGGCGCAACAAATGCCCAGACTTGATACAACACCAGCGGTACGGCCAGCAACATCGCGGTGGCCAGGGTGAGTTTGAACGGTGCCAGAAATGGTGATGCCACTTCGGTGGCAATCATGGAGCTGCTTTCAGGCAAATGACGTAGCAATGGCTCTGATAGCCACAAATACAAGTCATTGGAGAAAGGTAGCAGCGCGACGGCCAAAATCAGTATTGCCAGCACCGCCCTCAGAACACGGTCACGTAACTCGACAAGATGGCTAATCAGCGGCTGCTGTTCGTCATTTGACATTGTTGTCCTGATCGCTGGTTTTGTTTGAGGTTGGTGTTGATGCGCGATCAGGTTTGGTCGCTTCATCAATATTGATGATTTCGTTCATGTCAGGTAAGTCGTCGGGTTTACGCAGCGCTTGTTTGAGTTCTTCTGCTCGCAGTTCTTTTGAGATCTCACTTTTGATGCCCTGCAGCGTAGCATTGGCACGGCCGAGCCACAGGCCGGTGACACGCGCCAGTCTAGGTAGTCGCTCAGGCCCGACAACGATCAGTGCGACCACGCTTATCAGCAGAATTTCCCAGAAGCCAATGTCAAACACGATACCTAACCGGCATTCTTGTCTTTATCGGCGGTCCGTTGCTGTTGTTGGCTGTCTGTCGAATCTTTCTGGTGTTCAATTGGTTTGTCGGGCTCTTCCGTATTATTTTCTTGCTCACCTTCACGCAGAGAGGATTTGAAGTTACGGATGGCGCTGCCAAGATCACCGCCCAAAGAGCGCAGTTTTTTGGTTCCGAACAGCAAGACAACAATGACCAGTATGATCAGTAGCTGCCAGACACTAATACCACCAAATCCCATGTCACGCTCCTAGTGAAAGCCGGGCAGATTTGAGCCACCCAGTAGATGAATGTGCAAATGTCCGACTTCCTGACCACCGCCCGGGCCGGTATTGATAATGGTTCTGAAACCATTATCCAACCCCTGGGATTTTGCCAGCTCTGGCAAAATCAGCATCATGTGAGTAATCAGCTCAGCGTGACTGCTATCAAGGTGGTCGAGCCGTTCAATATGTAGTTTGGGGATCACCAGCACATGTACCTCGGCCTTGGGCTGGATATCCTTGAAAGCAAACACCCATTCATCTTCATAGACTTTGCTGCATGGGATGCTGCCGTCGATAATCCTGCAAAAGATACAGTCGGTCATTTTGTGTCCCTGCTGGCTTTTTCATCAAGGCCTGAAAGGCCAAAACGTCGATCCAGCTCTTCGATAACGGCGTTGACGGAAATATCATTATGCGCCAGCAATACCATCGTGTGAAACCACAGATCGGCCGTTTCATAGATGATTTGCGCCTTGTCACCGTCTTTTGCAGCGATAATCGTCTCTGCGGCCTCTTCGCCAACTTTTTTGAGAATCTTGTCTGTTCCGGCCTGGTAGAGACTGGCCACATAGGAGCTGTCTGCATCGGCGTTTTTACGCGCCTCGAGCACTTCAGACAGTTTTTGCAGGATATCGCTCATGAATATATCTCATCCGGATCTTTGAGTACCGGTTCAGTTGTTTGCCACTGCCCATCCTGTAATTCTTGAAAAAAGCAGTGATGTCGACCGGTATGGCAGGCGATTCCGCCTTTTTGTTCCACCAGTAACAAAATGGCATCCTGATCACAGTCGATACGAATGGATTTGATGATCTGCTGATGTCCGACTGTCCGCCCTTGTGCCACAGTTGCTGTCTGGATCGTGACCAGTAAACGGCGTGACCGGTTTCGGCAGTCAGCTTCAACGATTCACGGTTCATCCAGGCAAGTGTGAGTACTTGCTTACTGGAATGCTCCTGTGTAATCACAGGGCACAATCCATCATTGTTCCAGTTCACCTGGTCCAGCCAGTCACTCACAGTCGAACCTCAACACCTTGTTCTGCCATTTGTTGTTTGGCCTCTTCAACAGTGTGTTCGCCAAAATGAAAAATACTCGCGGCGAGCACGGCATCAGCATGACCCAGTTTGATGCCGTCAGTTAAATCCTGCAACTTGCCGACGCCACCGGAAGCAATGACCGGTACTGATACAGCATCACTTACCGCTCGGGTCAGCTCAAGATCAAATCCGGATTTGGTGCCGTCACGGTCCATGCTGGTCAGCAGGATTTCACCCGCGCCAAGTTCAACCATCTTTTGGGCCCACTGCACAGCATCAATCCCGGTGGCTTGACGTCCACCATGAGTAAAAATCTCCCAGCGATTGGCTTCACCCGCTTGTGAGACTTTCTTGGCATCAATTGCGACAACAATGCATTGTGAACCAAACTTCTCTGCTGCTTCTCTGACAAAATCAGGGTTTTTGACTGCGGCAGAATTGATGCCCACTTTGTCGGCCCCCGCATTGAGCATCCGGCGAATATCGGCAACTGTTCGGATGCCGCCGCCGACGGTCAGCGGGATAAAAACCTGACTGGCGACCGCGCGAACAACCTCTTCCATGGTTTCGCGCTCATGGTCTGA
>NZ_APHR01000082.1 GCF_000349205.1 Methylophaga lonarensis MPL
GATAAGTCGTTTGATAAGGCTCTTATGCTTTTTCAGATTTTCCGACTTGGCCGAATAACAATATTCATGGCAAACACCATCAACAGGCTGGTCGTCAGGATCACTACTGTACTGACGATGGCCACCTCTCGAAGTGTTGTCCAAGCGTTTGTAATCGCTTCCTTGTGACTTGGATGAAGACTTAAAACACCGTAACTTTTGTCACGATAGTCGATGCTTTGCATGGCAGGTGATTTGAGGCTGAACAGTTTGGGATACACCCAACTAAACCAGGAAGGGGCGGCGGAAAGGTGATTGGCTCCTTTGCAATAATGATAGACCGCATCGTCCAGATGATTGTGAAAAGATAAGCAGGCACCTGGGGCTTCAGGTGATTGTGTCCACAGACTTAAATCTGGAAAAGCAGACGCGAGACCGGTGTTGGTGGCGATTCGAATGGCTTGTACTTTGAGTTGATTGGACGCTGAACTCATTGCCCGCTCATTGGCAGAGGAAAACGCCTCGTTGGCTCGATGCAAACTCCAGATTGATGCCAGTATCAGACAACTCATTGCAATGATCAGAATCAGAGTGACGACATAGGTCCGCAGGCTGGGTTTGCTGATCATTTATCGGAAAATCCTTCTAGCGACTGTCAAACACAACAAAATAACGGGCAAAATGCCCAGATGAATGCAGTCATTTTGCCGTCGCCCCGGTTTTTTATGATTTATATAATCAGAAAAAGTCAATCATTAAATGAGGCCTGAACAATGCAAGACTACGTCTTTAACGACTCAAATATCAAATGGAGCAGGCTCGATGTTTTTGATAATTTTGAATATTCAATTCTGAATGTTGATCATGACAACAAAGTCATTGATGTGCTTTTCAGATTTGCTGCCAACAACCCAATAGTGCTGCATAGACATTGCGCGGTAAATCATACTTTTGTCATCCAAGGCGAACATTGCCTTTACCATCCAGATGGACGATTAAAGGAAAGGCGGCAGACAGGTAGTTACACCATCAGTCAACCAGATGAAGAACCCCACACGGAATGTGGTGGAGACACGCCTGTAGTCGTCTTATTCAGCATTCGTGGCACAGATGGCGTGATGTATCAGATTCTGAGTGAGCAACAGGAAATTATTGCTGAGTTGGGGTTCGAAGAGTTTGAAATGCTCTATCAGCAACAATTTGAGCCGGCAGCTTTGTAATATGAAAATTCTTTCAATTTTGTCGGTTCTTAAGTTGTGTGTTTTTTTGGCATTTACTGAAGTAGTTACAGCTGAACCTCAACTGCCTGACACCATTGTCCTGCATATTGAGTTAAGAGGCGATGACAGCCTTGAACATATGAGAGCGCATGATCAGGTCATGATGAAGAAGACAGCGGAGTATCTGCGTCAGCAACTGAATCAAAAGACTTCATTAAGGGTGTTGTCTGATGAAAAGAGCATAGCGGCTATAAGCAAGGCTGAATCAATTTTCAATCTTCAACAATGCAATGGCTGTGAATTGGAACTTGCCCGGCAGTTAGAAACACGTTTTGTTGTAGTGCCCTGGCTGTTTCGAATGAGTATTCTAGTGCAAACCATGTACATCGAAGTCAGGGATGCGGAACAAGACAAAGTGATTACCCATATTGGCCGTAACTTCAGAGGCAATACTGATGATGCCTGGCAGCATGCGGTGGACAGTCTGATTCGCGATCTCAGTTTGCAGTATTCGCCAGCGGAAGCACTTTGATGAGGGTTCGATAACCCAGAGCCGTAAACCACGGCCAAACTCTGGGTACGATAGGCAGCAGTGGACTCTGTTATTATGGCAGGCCTTTGTGCTGGGTAGTCCTCACCAATGAGCAATCATGATTTTGCCTCTCTGTCTGTTTCAGCCGCTCAGTTAAAAGCGCTGGAAACGCTCGAATATCATCAAATGACGCCGATTCAGGCGCAAAGCTTGCCTGCAATTCTGCAGGGGCAGGATTTGATTGCTCAGGCCAAAACTGGCAGTGGCAAAACAGCGGCTTTTGGTATTGGCTTGTTACAGGCCATTAATCCCCGGTTCTTTGGCGTGCAAGCATTAGTGCTGTGTCCAACACGCGAATTGGCTGACCAGGTGGCCAAGGAAATTCGCAAACTGGCGAGTTTTATGCCCAACATTAAATTAGTGCTGTTGTGTGGAGGCAAACCCATCGGACCACAGATTGGTTCTTTAGAACATGGGGCACATGTTGTGGTGGGTACGCCGGGCAGGGTGCAGGATCACTTGCGTAAAAACACGCTGAAACTGGATGGGCTAAAAACACTGGTGCTGGATGAAGCGGACCGCATGCTCGACATGGGCTTTGCTGAAGTCATGCAAGACATCATCGACCAGACACCAAAGCAGCGACAGACACTGCTGTTTTCAGCAACTTACCCTGACGATATCCGAAAAATAAGCAAACAGTTTCAGAATAATCCGGTGTCGGTGACGGTTGAGTCCGAACACCGGCCGGACGTTATTGAACAGGTGTTTTATGAGGTGAGTAAGCAGGATCGTGACAACACCCTGTTGGCATTGTTTGAACATTACCAGCCACGCAACGCCATTGTGTTTTGTCATACCAAAAAGCAATGTGATGAAGTGGCCAACCTGTTGCAACAACATCGCATCACGGCACTGCCAATTCATGGTGATCTGGAGCAACGGGATCGCGATCAAGTGTTGGTACGCTTTGCCAACAATAGTTGCTCAGTATTGGTTGCCACTGATGTGGCGGCACGCGGGCTGGATATCAAAGCACTTGAAATGGTGATTAACTACGAATTGCCACGAGACCCTGAGATTTACGTGCATCGTATTGGCCGGACTGGCCGGGCAGGGGAAACCGGCATTGCCATGAGCATTGTTACACCTGCAGAAACCCCACGTATTATGGCGATTGAAAACACGCTCAAGCAGCCTGGCCGCTGTGATGTGCTGGCATCATTAAGACGTGACAAAGCGTTTACGATGGAGGCACCGATGACCACCATTCAGCTCGATGCCGGTCGAAAAAGCAAATTACGACCCGGCGATATTCTCGGCGCGTTGACGGGCGATGCCGGTCTGAAAGGCTCGC
The DNA here is from genome assembly GCF_000349205.1 of Methylophaga lonarensis MPL. Classification (GTDB taxonomy): domain Bacteria; phylum Pseudomonadota; class Gammaproteobacteria; order Nitrosococcales; family Methylophagaceae; genus Methylophaga; species Methylophaga lonarensis. The sequence goes on from NZ_APHR01000082.1 coordinate 3,089, forward strand.
AAATTGGTAAAATCGACATCTTTGATATGTCCAGCTATGTCGCCGTGGAAAATGCTGCTGTGCGTCAGGCGATCAACTATCTGGCACAAGGCAAAATCAAGGGACGCAGCATTCGCGCCCGAAAGATTCAATAAACCCATTGCATGAACCCACTGGTTTTACAAATCACCTTGCAACAATGGGATAAATCCCAGCAGTCTGCCGAGCATGTGGCAGCCAGGCAACAACTGCCAAATCGCCATAGCATCGAATCTGCTAATGTTGCCGAGCTGTTTAATGGCCGAGTGCTGCTGGATCAGCATGGCGATAATCATACTGTCAATCGAATTCGCTACCAACTGGTTGATGATCGTTTCCTGCTGATTGATCGGTTTCGTTTTGATTTACAAAAGCAAACAGTCGAGTTCAAGGCGAAGCTTGAGTCGAATGTTGAGCCTGTATTATTGGCGACCATTGAACAGGGCTGGATTCAATGCCGTTATCAATGGCGCTATCGTGTTGATGAATCGGGTTTTATCTTCTGGCGTTATGAAACGGTCACAATCAATGCGGCCTTTGTCGAACAACTTAACTCTCAACTTTTTCTTCACAGCCCACCGATACAATCATTCCCCAATCTTGTCTGAACCTGAGTCTCTGATGAGCATCACCCAGGGCGATGGCAAGTCATTGACAGGGTGCAGTGTCATATCAAAGGGGCCTTTGATGAAAATGAGTTATCTTGCCAGCATGTTGATGCTGTCTTCGCCAGTGCAGGCGGTTGAAGTGGAAAGTTGTGAAGCCTGGAGCGCTAAAGCGCGTACCTATGCCACCTGGCGGCTGGAAGGCATGTCCATTGCTGAAGCCATGCAGCAGACTATTGGCAATCGTTCCCGTGGTTTATTGCTGCAAGCCTACCAGTTGCAAATTCCAGATGATTTTCAGGCGCAGTATGAAACCATCAGTGCTTTTGCTGATGGCATATACGAACAGTGTCAGCTTGCCGAGCAGATGAGTGAAGACTGATATGATTCAGTTCAGAAAAATCCTGAGTCTGATCAAGCAAATTCCGCTAAGTAAAATTGCAGCATCCACCTAAGATATGAACCGTAACACCTTTGTTGTTAACTGATGCGAGGATACGACCATGTGGACTAAACCAGAATATTCAGATATGCGTTTCGGCTTTGAAGTCACAATGTACATCTGCAATCGTTAATTCGATTGACGAAATAGATGAAAAAAGCCCCCGGTAGCAATACCGGGGGCTTTTTTTTGTGCTTTGGGAACAGCGCTCTAGAGAATAGTCGGGTTCTCGGCATCACCATACACTTCCTTGGGATCGAAGGTTTTATGATCTTCGGTAAAGATCAGTCGACTGCCTTGTGATAATTCAGTCGCAACTGGCACTCGTCGATAAAAACAGGATCGATAGCCAACATGGCAGCTGGCACCTGAGCCCGCAACATTGACGCGTATCCAAATCGCATCCTGATCATCATCTACACGCATTTCCACGATTTTTTGCACCAGCCCACTGGTGGCACCTTTATGCCAGAGCATTTGTCTGGAACGGCTCCAGTAATGTGCTTCACCAGTTTCAATGGTTTTCTGCAAGGCTTCGGCGTTCATATAACCCAGCATCAGTACTTCACCACTGGCATGATCGGTAGTGATGCAACTGATCAGACCATCGTGATCAAATTTGGGGGCCAGTCGATGACCTTCTTCCACTTGTTCGATGGTTTGCCGGGCTGCAAACATGGGATTTTCTGCAAAAGATTTAGTGTGCATGATTTATCTCGTCTGTTTTCCAGCTATGTTCAAATTTAATGGGCATGCCCTGTGGAGGTTTGTCCTGCAAAGCTTGGTCACGAACCACGACATGTCCGCGAATAATCGTATGAATCGGCCAGCCAGTAATCTGCTTGCCATCATAAGGTGTCCAGTCGCTGATACTGGCGATCCAATCACTGGAGATAGTCCGTTTGGCCGACAAATCAACAATGCTCAAATCAGCGTCATAGCCAATGGCAATCCGGCCCTTGTTGATCAAACCAAACAAACGGGCAGGGCCAGCACTGGTTAAATCGACCAGACGTTGCAACGTTAATCTGCCCTCATGTACATGATTGAGCATGATTGGCAGTAAGGTTTGGACCCCTGTCATGCCACTGGGACAGTCAGGATATTGGCGGGCTTTTTCCTCAAGCGTATGCGGTGCATGGTCACTGCCAATCACATCCACCAGTCCATTTTCAATGGCCTGCCACAAAGCATCCTGATGATGCTTTTCCCGAACCGGTGGATTCATTTGTGCCAGTGATCCCAGTTGTTCATAGCATTCTGGGGCAGTCATGGTCAGGTGATGGGGCGTGACTTCTATGCTGACGTGATGTTTGTGTTGTGCCAGAAATTCCATTTCATCAGCGGTAGAAACATGCAGCACATGCAAACACCGGCCGGTTTCCTCCGATAGTTGCACAATTCGGCGGGTAGCCAAAAATGCGCTTTCTACATCTCGCCACAGATGGTGTTGTCGTACATCATGACTGCGTTCAACGATCTCGCGGCGCTGGCTTAATCGCGATTCATCTTCGGCATGAATAGCGACGCGACGACTTCCATGCGAAAGGATTTGTCTGAGCACCTCGTCATCATCCGCCAGCAGATCGCCAAATGAACTGCCCATAAATACCTTGATGCCACAGACTCCCGGCAACTTTTCCAGTGCAGCCAATTGGGTTGCATTGACCGCAGAGCCGCCAATATAAAAGGCATAGTCGCACCAGGCATTGTTGTGCGCCAGATCCAGTTTTTGTTGCAGATCAGCTTCACTGATGGTGAGTGGCTGGGTATTGGGCATTTCAAACACGCCGGTAATGCCGCCAAGCACAGCACCGCGCGTACCGGCCTCAAGCGTTTCTTTATGTGTCATGCCGGGTTCGCGAAAATGCACCTGGGTATCCATGACGCCCGGTAACACATGCAGTCCGGTGGCAATAATCTGTTGCTCAGCCGTCCAGCCAGCTTGCAGATCACCCAAGGCCACAATTCGACCATTCTGGCAGGCAATATCAATCTGTTTTTCACCTGAGGGCGTGATGACGCTGCCACCGGTAATCAGCAGATCTGCGTGACGCCGATTGAGTTTGTTGTGTAAATCCTGATTACTCATGAGGGTTACAGCTCGTTTTGAATGAGTTTGTAGCCGCGAACCAATTGATTATTGGTTTGAGCAACATCTTCAGAAAACAGGCTGGCATCCACAGAAACCGGTGGAAACTGGCTTAAATCAGTATCACTGCCAAGGCGAACTGAGGACGGCACATAACAAAGTTCTGGCAAATCACAGCCATCAACCACGGTACTATGTCGCACCACACTGCCATTGCCCACTTGGCAATTAAACAGCACGCTGTTAAAGCCGATAAACACATCACTGCCAATCGTGCAGGGCCCATGGATAATGGCTCGATGCGCAATTGATGTCCGTTCGCCGATATTGACACTGGCACCTGATTTTGAATGGATGACCACACCATCCTGAATATTGGAATCAGCAGCAATGTGGATGGGCTCTATCTCGCCTTCGGCGTTGATTTCGTCAGCGCGAATAACGGCATACGGGCCAACAAAAACATTTTTTTCGATGACGACCAGGCCGCAGATAATGGCGGTGGGATCAATAAAGGCATCGGGATGAATTTGCGGCAGATCGCCGCGCGGGTTTTTGCGAATCATGGGGTTCTCATTTCAGGTTATCGGAATAGGGTGGGCGCGTCGTCGCAACAACCGTGTCAACAACGTCAGGTGCGGAAACTCGAGCAACATGCCAATGACAATGGCGGCATAAATCAGCGGTTGTCCCGGCAAGGCCACCATGGTCACTGCCAGCATCAAAGGTGCGTTGCGGGCGGCAATGGTGATCGTCAACAGGGCATGATCGGCGTGGGGAAATCGAAACGCTCGACTAAGCAGCTCACTGAGCACAAACGTCAGAATGAAAAAGATCATCACACTGAGCAGCAACCAGATAAATACGCTGCTATGCGTTAACAAGACGGTGATATTGCTGGCAAAAATGGCAGCAACCAGCAATGACAGCAATACAGGCAAATACCGACTGACCTGATCGGACACCGTCTGAACCTGAGCTGCTGATATCAAGCGGCGCAAGCCATAACGTGATACCAGCGCGATGATGAGCGGTAATAAAAACCACTGCAGCAGTGTGCTGATGATCAGATGTGGTTCAATCTGCACATGATTGCTGGTGAAGATAAAAAGATAAAACGGGTACAGTAACAACTGCACCAGCATATTGATTGGAATCAATGCCGATCCCATAGAGACATTGCCTTCGGCAATCCGAGTAAAGCCAAGAAACCAGTCGGTGCATGGCGACATAAAATAAATCATCATGCCGACCATGATCAGTGGGTAATCCGGTAATAACAGCATTGCAATGCTGTAGCCAATCAAGGGTACACACACAAAATTGGCGATCAGACTGACGCTTAAAAGACGTCGCTGCTTGAATGCGCCCAGGATCTCGTCAAAACGAACCCCAAACAGCAAAAAAGTGATCATGACAAACAGGGTAGGGTCGATCAGATTGCCAAACGTTTCACCATTCGCCGGAGAAATATAACCAATCATGGCGCCGGCCAGGATACTGAACAGCATCAGCAGGGAAATACCATTGATGCCCAATTTGTTGATATTGCTAATCGTGGCTAACATTCGCAGTCTCCGCAGCATTCGTTATTGCCAAATGGGCCCCAGGGCATGTTGTCACCCTGCAAAGCTCGCGCATCGAGTTGCAGACACTGCGCCAAGCTGGTGCCAAGTGCTGCAAAACGTTGTCTGAACTTGTAGATAAAGCAGTAAATTCGTTCTTCCTGTCGTAATTGCGGGCCGACCAGGAATAATCCGGGAGTTCGGGTGGATTCATCGGCTTCGCTGACCAGCAGATCACCTTCATCACTCCAGGCCCAGAGTTCAGCTATCTGCCGGGCACCGCCGCCATTTATAAAACCTGTCGCCAGAATTGGCGCCTGTGTTGTTTGCCAGTGCCGTCCATCTCTTGCTGTTATGCGAAATTGGCCATCTTCGTTGGCAGCGACTTGTGTCACATCCACATCAAAGCAAACGTCGAGTCGTTCACTGAGCAAAGCTTGGTGAAGTCTTTCTCTGGTATAAGGCGACAGGCAGATACTTGGATCATCAGAGTTGTGACTATCCCAACTGGTCTGTCTGACCAAAAGCCGTACATCACATCCAGATTTGATCAAATTGACACTGGCATCGATACCGCTTTCATATCCACCAATCACGGTGTAGTGACCAGTGCGAAAATCTGACCAGTCGCTGACCTGTGCATAATGCGGGCAATAATTTGCACCGGGAAATGGCGTTAAATCAGGAAACTGAAATTCGCCTGTCGCCCAAATCAAAAAACGACTATGTATTTGACCATTGGCTGTTTCCAGCAAGAATCCCTGGGCCTTGTCGGCAGATACATGGTGGACTTTGCAGTGTGTTTGAACCGGTACTTTGTGCTGGCTGACCAGTGAGGCAAGATAAGCTGCATATTGTGCTCCGCTCAGATGCTCAGCATTGGCAAAGACCGCAGGCGAGCTAGCAGCAGTGATACTGTTCAGATCTGCCAGACCAAAAGGGTTGCTGTGAAAAGACGGTGTAATAAAACGGGTTTGTGCTGGCCAGCGATGAAATGACTCACCAATGCGGCCACTATCCAGTACGATAAAATTCAGCCCAGGTATTTTTTGCAGAGTCAGCGCCATGCCAATGCCGGCAGCGCCAGCACCCACAATCACCACATCATAGTCAGGCTTTGACTGTTCCATCAGCAAATTCCCTCGAGCACTGAAAAAAGTGATCCATTTAATGAGCGCCTGCCGGCAGACAGTCGGCAGCAAAGCTTTGTATGCGTTCATACATCAACGACAGTCCATTGGCGCGCTGTGTTGAGAGATTTGCCAACAACCCCGTCTCATGTAAAAAACGGGGAGGGCAATCAATCACTTCCTCTGGCCGTCTGCTTGAATACACCTTGAACATTAACGCCATCAAACCGGCAACAATCAACGAATCACTGGTGCCGTCAAAATGCAAAACACCTTTGTCATCACATTTTGAATCAATCCAGACACTGGCCTGACAGCCGTATAAGCGGTTGTTTTCTGACTTTTGGCCGGTAAAACTTTTATCGAGGCGGCGTCCCAGATCGACTAGATAACCATAACGTTCTGTCCACTCTCCAAGGTGTTGAAAATCATTGATAATCTGTGTCTGGCAGTCTGTAATGTTCTGATGATGATTCGTCTGACTCATTAAATATTCTTAGCTTTTAGGGTAGTTGGAACGGATAAATTCTGGAACTTCATCTTTTTATTGATATGTTATAACATATCTATGTATTGTGATTCCAGATACCAAATGTTTGACTCACAACCTGCAACGAAGCAACGTTCCAGAACCATCTATATGGGTCATATCAGATACCGGCCATTGCATGGGTTGCCGATCAATTTCTGCTCGCATCTCTTTCAGGTGTCGCTGATAACCAAGCCCTGTCATCAAGCATATTTCCTGACATCGTAACGATGTAAGTCCATTGGTAACGGAGATAAAAGGTGACTATAAATAGATACGATACATCATAACAATATTGGTAGAGGTAAACATGAAACCAGCCACAAGCACTGAGCTCAAACCAATAGCATCTGCAGCTCTGCACCTTGCTGGGAATACGCCACAGATCTGGGATGACCAGCAAGCCGCCTACTATCTCAAAGGCATTGAGCAATCTGATTATGCAGAAAAACTGGGCAATACCTTGCTTGAATTGGTCGGTAAGCAGGCGCAGTTATTGGACATCGGTGCTGGGGCTGGCACTGTCAGCCGTCGCATCCTGGAAAACAATGCCCAGTGGACAGCAATAGAACCCAACGCTTTCCTTGCCGATTACCTGACGGCTCACCAATCAATATGGCCATTCCAACTCAATGTCATCCAACAAAGCTGGCAACAGACGGCGTCCGATGATCTTGCTGTGCATGATGCCAGCCTGGCGGCCAACACCA
>NZ_APHR01000083.1 GCF_000349205.1 Methylophaga lonarensis MPL
GACAACAATGCATTGTGAACCAAACTTCTCTGCTGCTTCTCTGACAAAATCAGGGTTTTTGACTGCGGCAGAATTGATGCCCACTTTGTCGGCCCCCGCATTGAGCATCCGGCGAATATCGGCAACTGTTCGGATGCCGCCGCCGACGGTCAGCGGGATAAAAACCTGACTGGCGACCGCGCGAACAACCTCTTCCATGGTTTCGCGCTCATGGTGCGTAGCGGTTATGTCTAAAAAGGTCAGTTCGTCGGCACCCTGTTGATCGTAGCGTCTGGCAATTTCGACCGGATCGCCGGCATCCCGAATGTCGACAAACTGTACGCCTTTGACCACACGGCCGGCGTCAACATCAAGGCAAGGGATAATGCGTTTTGCCAGTGCCATATCAGAATTGCAGTGGTGGGTTCAGTCGATCAGCAAGTGCCTGACCTTCTGCAAGATCAATGCTGCCTTCGTAAATGGCACGACCAACAATGGCTCCCATTACGCCTTCGGATTCGTAGTGACACAGGGCTTTGATATCGTCATAGCTGCTGACGCCACCAGAAGCGATGACGGGAATGTTAATAGCGCGAGCCAAATCCCGGGTTGATTCGAGGTTGACCCCTTGCATCATGCCGTCACGGCTGATGTCCGTGTAGATGATGGCCTCAACACCGTCTTGCTCGAATTGCTGAGCAATATCAATCACGTCATGGTTTGAAAGTTTTGACCAACCATCAATGGCGACTTTGCCGTCTTTGGCATCCAGGCCGACGATGATGTGGCCCGGAAACTCTGCGCAGACATCGCCGACAAAATGTGGCGCGTTGATCGCTTTGGTACCGATGATCACATAACGAACACCCGCATGCAGATAGGTTTGAATGGTATCTTCATCACGAATGCCGCCACCGACCTGAACATCAAGATCAGGAAATGCCTCACAGATATTGTGTATGACATCAGCATTGACCGGGCTGCCTGCAAAGGCTCCATCCAAATCAACGATATGTAATCGCTTGGCTCCCGCCTCTACCCATCGGGCCGCCATGGCGACCGGATCTTCCGAAAACACTGTGTTGTCTTCCATGCGTCCCTGACGCAAACGAACGCAGTGACCTTCTTTAAGATCAATGGCAGGGATTAATAACATAACGTGTTCTCCAATCTGTTATCGGTTTTAGGACTGTCCGTCCCAGTCAAGGAAGTTTTTAAGTAATTGCAAACCGGCATGCTGACTTTTTTCAGGATGAAATTGCACTGCAAAAACATTATCGCGAGTCACCGCTGAAGCGAACTTCAATGAATAGTCGCTGACGCCGGCAATGCTCTGCTCGGTTTGTGGATCAACATAGTAACTGTGTACGAAATAAAAGCGGCTGTCGTCGCTGATGTTCTGCCAGAGCGGATGCGGGCGCTGGCTGACCTGATTCCAGCCCATGTGCGGGACTTTAAGCCCCTGAGCTGCCGCTTGATCAAAATGACGCACATTGCCGGGAATGATGCCCAGCCCCTCGGTGCCGGAATTTTCCTCGCTGTGACTCATCAGTGCCTGCATGCCCAGGCAAATGCCCAGAAAGGGTTTGCTGGCTGCAGCGGTTCTGAA
>NZ_APHR01000084.1 GCF_000349205.1 Methylophaga lonarensis MPL
GCCGAAGCCGAAGTCAAGCCGAAGCCGAAGCCGAAGCCGAAGCCGAAGCCGAAGCCGAAGCCGAAGCTATCGACAGTGCGCATTGGCCAGAACCTGAACAGGGCCTGGTCCCGGACTTTGACACTGAACTTCAGCTTGAGTCGGAACCAGCACTGGAGGCAGAACCAGAACGTGAATTTGACGCTGCGGCGATGCAAACAAACGCTGAAGTGGAGTCTGATATTGCCCCCTCAGCTAACCAGGTCGAGGCAGCACCAGAAGAGCCCGAAGCCGTGTCAACCTATGAAGCTCAGCGCAGCCATTTAGAATCACTCAGGGAAAAACTGCGTGCTCGAACCGCAGAAATGAAAGCACGCAATGCCGCAGCGACTCAGGTGCAATCAATTGATATTGATACAGAAAATTCCAGTGAAACTGATGCGCCTATCGCGGACAGCGTGGATAATCTGGAAGCAGATATTAATTTCGAGAGCAGTGCCTCGCTGGATTCGCTTGATGATCAATCAACAACTAGCTTCGATGAACAGCCAGTCCAACTCGAACCGTTGATTGAGCCAGACCTTGAAATTAATGAATCATTGCCAAGCAGTGAGGAGCAGGATTTAATCTTGCCAGAGCCAGAGCCAGAGCCAGAGCCAGAGCCAGAGCCAGAGCCAGAT
>NZ_APHR01000085.1 GCF_000349205.1 Methylophaga lonarensis MPL
TTCTTTGCGTGCCCACAAATTTGTCTGGAACAAAGTTGGACKCMGGAAGCGCCCGAAGGGTGAGAGGCATGGATGCCTCGAATCAAAAAAACGAACCAAAGAAAAGGGCAGCCCATGCTTGCCCTGCGGGTTCCCTGTGCTTCTCGATATGGTCGGGCATGACGGAAACTCGCTGCGCTCAAACAACCGTTATGCTGATCCGACCAGCTCTGCGATGCTCGGCTTCGCATAAGGGCGTTTGTGGATTCTTTCCTGCATGAGCTGGAATGACGGTTTTTGTTGGGCTTTATTTGCAGTGGAGGCAAGTTCAAACATCCCCTTTTGTGTTGACGAGTAGCGCAGCTTGGTCTGGATAACGGGCGGCCAGTGTTCGAGCGCAGCGAGTTTTGGCCGTACGCCAGAGCAAGCGAGCAACGCAGTGAAGCCGCAGGCCAACACAGGGGGTGCCCTGGGGTTGTTAGGGGAATGGGCATGCATTCCCCTGACTCGACCTTAAGTCGAAACAAAAGGTAGAACAATAGCTAGTTGTTGGGGGATTCCAATCTTCAGTGATTTATTGATTTCATGGATTGGAACGCTGCCGCGGGCGTTCATTTCTTTTGCGTGCCCACAAATTTGTCTGGAACAAATTTGGACGCCGGAAGCGCCCGAAGGGTGAGAGGCATGGATGCCTCGAATCAAAAAACGAACCAAAGAAAAGGGCAGCCCATGCTTGCCTGCGGGTTCCTGTGCTTCTCGATATGGTCGGGCATGACGGAAACTCGCTGCRCTCAAACAACCGTTA
>NZ_APHR01000086.1 GCF_000349205.1 Methylophaga lonarensis MPL
TSWKCCCCACGACCGTGGGGATGAACCGCAGCTGGCAGCTTCCGAGACCTGCGGCCATTTGTGTTCCCCACGACCGTGGGGATGAACCGAACTCCCTCCGAGTCCGGGTCTTGATTGGAACGTGTTCCCCACGACCGTGGGGATGAACCGCTGAGCAATCAGCCAGCCCTTATCTGGATCAGGTGTTCCCCACGACCGTGGGGATGAACCGTAAATCTAGGAGACACAGACACGAGAACGCGCGTGTTCCCCACGACCGTGGGGATGAACCGCGGTGAGATTGGGAAAATTACGACCAGTCGAAGTGTTCCCCACGACCGTGGGGATGAACCGAATCATTCCGGTGAAATTATTGAAATTGTCGAGTGTTCCCCACGACCGTGGGGATGAACCGAGCAGCTACGCAATCGTCAGATCGATGAGGGGGTGTTCCCCACGACCGTGGGGATGAACCGCGCTCAATATCCCGCTGCCACGCGAGTAAGTCGTGTTCCCCACGACCGTGGGGATGAACCGAGTTGTGATTCAGCTGAAAAGTGAGTTACCAAGTGTTCCCCACGACCGTGGGGATGAACCGCAAAAAGTTGAAAAAAAGTGTTGACACTGTAAGTGTTCCCCACGACCGTGGGGATGAACCGCACTACAGCGGTAAAACCATCAGGTTTTTTCAGTGTTCCCCACGACCGTGGGGATGAACCGCGATTTCGCAGCGGCCAACAAAACATCCTCCAGTGTTCCCCACGACCGTGGGGATGAACCGGATTTTTACGACCGTGTGACTATAGCAGACGCGTGTTCCCCACGACCGTGGGGATGAACCGAAAACCGCAAATAATAGAGAGTATATGCCATGGTGTTCCCCACGACCGTGGGATAGTTCGTCCGGTGATTTTATATCAGGTACGACATACTGACGTTACTGTATTGATGATGAAGATGGGGCCCTCACTCCCGATGTGCCAGGCGGGCGGGTTTTTGTGGTTATTGGAGCACACCCCAACCACGCAGCCGAACCATAATTGTAGATTAAGCATGGACGGTGTGACAATGATCATTGATTACTATTCAGTGAGCACGGTGCAGTATCAAATTAGAACAGCGGCGGGAAGGTACTGGTGCAAATTTACGTTCTGCGTTTTTTGTTATGTTTAAAGGCTTTTTACTTAGGTAGCGATCATGAGCGGGAGATAAACAGATTAGTTTCGAGGAGCTTTTGTGGCATACGCTCTGACTGTTGATAGCTACTGGGGCGATTGTGGACAGTGTTATTAGAAAAAAGCCCCACTCATCGAGCGGGGCTTTTGCTTGTCGGCTTAGTTCATGCGCCGGTATTTGATGCGTTCCGGTTGATGGTCTTTGCCGTAACGCTTGCGGTAGTCTTCGGCGTAGTCGGTGTAGTTGCCTTCGAAGAACACCACATTTGAGTCACCTTCGTAGGCGATGATGTGGGTACAAATACGATCCAGAAACCAGCGGTCATGCGAGATAACGACTGCTGAGCCGGGGAAGGCGAGCAGGGCTTCTTCGAGTGCCCGCAGGGTTTCGATATCCAGATCGTTGGTCGGTTCGTCGAGGAGCAGTACGTTGCCGCCTTCTTTGAGCAGTTTGGCCATGTGCAGCCGGTTGCGTTCACCACCGGACAAGTCTTTAACAAATTTCTGTTGATCCGAGCCTTTGAAGTTGAAACGACCACAGTAGGCGCGCGACGGTGTTTGGTAGTTACCAACCTGAATGATGTCGCTGCCGTCGGAGATTTCTTCAAATACGGTTTTGCTGCCATCCAAATCGCGTGACTGGTTGACGTAGGCCAGTTGCACGGTACTGCCGATTTCGATTTCACCGGTATCGGGTTTTTCTTCGCCGGTGATCATACGGAACAAGGTCGATTTACCTGCACCATTAGGGCCGATAATGCCGACAATAGCACCTGCCGGAATGGACATGCTGAGGTTTTCAAACAGCAGTTTATCGCCGTAGGATTTGGTGACGTTTTTCAGTTCGATGACTTTGTCACCCAGTCGTGGGCCAGGTGGAATGTAGATTTCCTGAGTTTCGTTGCGTTTTTGAAACTCGCGAGAGTTCATTTCCTCAAATTGCTTGAGTCTGGCTTTGGACTTGGCTTGACGGCCTTTGGCACCCTGGCGCACCCATTCCAGTTCGGCCTGAATGGCTTTGCGGTGTGAGGCTTCTTCCTTGGCTTCTTGTTCCAGACGTTTTTCTTTTTGTTCCAGCCAGGATGAGTAGTTGCCTTCATAAGGAATGCCGCGACCGCGATCCAGTTCCAGAATCCAGCCTGCGGCATTATCCAGGAAGTAGCGATCATGGGTAATGGCGACGACGGTGCCTGGGTATTCTTGCAGGAAGCGTTCGATCCAGGCGATTGACTCGGCATCCAGATGATTGGTGGGTTCGTCCAGCAACAGCATATCCGGGTTATCGAGCAGCAGGCGGCACAGGGCAACGCGACGACGTTCACCACCAGATAACACGCCAACTTTGGCATCCCATGGCGGCAGGCGCAGCGCATCTGCGGCACGTTCCAGCGCATTGTCCAGATTGTGACCGTCTTTGGCAGTAATCAGGTTTTCCAGCTCGGCCTGTTTTTTTGCCAGTGCATCAAAGTCAGCATCCGGCTCAGCATAGGCGGCATAGACTGCGTCAAGATCGTTCAGTGCCTGTTTAACATCAGCGACGGATTCTTCAACGATTTCTCGAACGGTTTTGCTGTCATCAAGTTCGGGTTCCTGTGGCAGATAACCCACTTTGATGCCGGGCATCGGCCGGGCTTCACCAATGATGTCGTTATCGACACCTGCCATGATGCGTAGCAGGGTGGATTTACCCGCACCGTTCAGACCTAGCACACCAATCTTGGCACCGGGGAAAAACGACAGGGAAATATCTTTGAGGATTTCGCGTTTGGGTGGCACGATTTTGCCAACGCGATTCATGCTGTAAACGTATTGAGCCATTGCGGATTCTTGCCTCGCACAATTATGAAAATCGAATGCGAAATTCTACCTATACGACGAACTGATTGCGAATCTGTGATTTAAATAATCTGGTACTTATATCGAGTTGATGGGGGGTATTGAGGTGTCAGACAGAAGGTGAGTTTGTGCTGTGCTTTTGAGGTGTTCATTTGGCTTTGTGATGCTAAGTCTTGCTTGTTCAACCAAGATGAAGTGGCGTTGCGATCATTAGATGTTAGATGCGGTGCCGATGAGGTTTTTCAGCATCGAAAAGATGGCATATTTTGGACACAAAAAAGCCCCTGAAGCATTTGCTTTCAGAGGCTTTTTTTGTATTCTTTGGCTCCCCGAGCTGGACTCGAACCAGCGACCCAATGATTAACAGTCATTTGCTCTACCAACTGAGCTATCGGGGAACAGAAAGATGCGTATGATAGAGGTTCAACCCATGGGGGTCAACCCCGTATCGGCTTTTTTATCCCTCGATAAACTGGGCAATACGATCCAGTGCATTTTTCAGGTTGGTTTCGCTGGTCGCAATCGACAGGCGAATGTGGTTTTTAAGGCCAAAGGCGGTTCCCGGGACCACTGCGACACCTTTTTCCACGAGCAAGGCTTCGGCAAATTCGAGATCGTCCTGAAGATCGTCACGGGCAGCCAGCACACCGCTGATGTCAGGAAATACATAGAATGTGCCGTCAGCGGATAGTGCTTTGATACCCGCAATTTGATTGAGGCGATCTACCACATAGTCGTGACGTTTTTTGAACTCGACCAGCATGGTTTGAATGCACGTTTGATCACCGTTCAGGGCTTCCACTGAGGCTGCCTGAGAAATCGAGGTGGGGTTAGAAGTGCTTTGCGACTGAATTTTTTTCATGGCACTGATAAGGTTTGCCGGTCCAGCAGCATAGCCAATTCTCCAGCCTGTCATTGAGTAGGCTTTGGACACGCCATTCATTACAACGGTGCGGTCGTACAGATCCGGGCAAACCATGACAATGTTGTAAAAAGGTTCATCGGCCCAGTAGATATGCTCGTACATGTCATCGGTAGCGATGATGATCTGTGGATGACGACGCAGGACTTCACCAAGCGCTGCCAATTCAGCTTTGGTGTAGGCCATGCCCGAAGGATTGGAAGGGCTATTGATGACAAACAAGCGGGTTTTGTCGGTGATTGCTTCTTCAAGCTGCTGTGCAGTGATCTTGAAACGATTTTCTTGCGGACCTTCGATAATCACGGGTGTGGCATCCGCCAGTAACACCATATCAGGGTATGATACCCAGTACGGTGCGGGGATGATGACTTCATCACCACTTTCCAACATGGCTTGTGCAAGGTTGAAAAAGCTCTGTTTGCCGCCCACAGACACCAGAATTTGATTCGCTTCGTAGGATAGTCCGTTGTCGCGGGAAAACTTTTTGATGATGGCTTGTTTCAAATCGGCAGTGCCATCGACGGCAGTGTATTTGGTCATGCCATTGTCAATAGCCGTGATGGCGGCTTGTTTGATGTGTTCCGGTGTATCAAAGTCAGGTTCGCCAGCACCAAGACCAATGATATCTTTGCCTTCAGCACGAAGTGCCGCTGCGCGTGCGGTGATAGCCAGGGTGGGGGACGGTTTGATGTTTTGGACGCGCTGGGAGAGCTTGATAGTCAAAGTGGTTCCTTCGTCAAATAAGTTCTGAAAACCATAATGTTACGACAATCTTGAGTATCACTAAATAGATATGAATAAAGAATTTCAGTTGGTCAGCGAGTTTCAACCAGCAGGTGATCAGCCAACCGCCATCAAGGCGCTGGTTGAAGGACTGAATAACGGTGAAATGTGGCAGACCCTGCTGGGGGTGACTGGCTCCGGCAAGACCTTCACCATTGCCAATGTTGCGCAAGCTGTTCAGCGACCCATCATGGTGCTGGCACCCAACAAAACCCTCGCTGCGCAACTTTATAGTGAGATGAAGGACTTCTTTCCACACAACGCGGTGGAATATTTTGTTTCCTATTACGACTACTACCAGCCAGAAGCCTATGTGCCTTCATCGGATACCTTCATAGATAAAGATGCTTCTGTGAACGAACAGATTGAGCAGATGAGACTGTCAGCAACCAAGGCCATGCTGGAGCGGCGGGACGCCATCATCGTATCCAGTGTTTCCTGCATCTATGGTCTTGGTGAAAAAGATGCCTATCTGGAGATGGTATTGCATCTGGTTCAGGGGGATCGCATCAACCAGCGCAATATTTTGCGACGACTGGCTGAGCTTCAGTACACCCGCAATGATATGGAACTTGGGCGGGGCACCTATCGAGTGAGAGGTGAAGTCATCGATATTTTCCCTGCAGAGTCGGAGCGTGATGCGGTACGCATTGAAATGTTTGATGACGAGATTGAGCAGATAAGCTATTTCGATCCGCTCACTGGTGAGATTCTGCAGCGCATGAGCCGTATCACCATTTACCCGAAAACCCACTATGTGACGCCGCGTGACAACATCTTACGAGCGGTTGATGCTATCAAGGACGAATTGCGTGAGCGTCTGCAAGAACTCAACAGCAATAACAAGCTGGTGGAGGCGCAAAGACTGGAGCAACGTACCCGCTTTGATATCGAAATGTTGCTGGAGCTAGGTTATTGCAATGGTATCGAAAACTACTCCAGACACCTGTCTGGCCGTTCGTCTGGTGAAGCGCCGCCGACCTTGTTTGATTACTTGCCTGACGATGCCATTCTGGTGATAGACGAAAGTCACGTCATGGTGCCGCAGATTGGCGCTATGTATAAAGGTGACCGTTCACGCAAACAAACACTGGTGGATTATGGTTTCCGTTTGCCCTCTGCGCTGGATAACCGGCCCTTGATGTTTGAAGAGTGGGAAAAGCTGGCTCCGCAAACAATATTTGTTTCGGCAACGCCTGGTAAATATGAGGCAGAACACGCCAGTACGGTTGTTGAGCAGGTGGTCAGACCGACAGGTTTGGTTGATCCACAAATTGAAATCCGCCCGGTAGGCACGCAGGTGGATGACTTGCTGTCTGAAGTGAAAAAGCGGGCAGCGATTGATGAGCGAACACTGGTGACCACCCTCACCAAGCGGATGGCAGAAGATCTGACGGATTATCTGCGTGAACATAATGTGCGAGTGCGTTATCTGCATTCTGATATTGATACCGTTGAGCGTGTTGAGATTATTCGCGACTTGCGTCTTGGTGAGTTCGATGTGCTGGTGGGTATCAACTTACTGCGTGAAGGCTTGGACATTCCTGAAGTATCGCTGGTGGCCATTCTGGATGCAGACAAGGAAGGTTTTTTGCGCAGTGATCGCTCGCTGATTCAGACCATTGGTCGAGCCGCGCGAAACTTAAACGGCACCGCGATCTTGTACGCTGATGAAGTTACGGGCTCGATGCAGCGTGCAATTGACGAAACAGAGCGCCGCAGGGAAAAGCAGATCGCTCACAATCTGGCACATGGCATTACACCCAAAGGCGTCAAAAAAGCGATTCGTACCAACATGGACGAAGCACGAGGCAAATCTGCCGGAGACAAAAAGCGTTTGGCAGATGTGGCTGAAGAGCAGGCTAAATATGCCACCATGACACCGCAGCAATTAGCCAAACGTCTGCAACAACTTGAACAGGCCATGTACAAACATGCGCAGAACCTTGAATTTGAAGAGGCTGCAAAAGTGCGGGATGAGATGGAACACGTCAGATCGCTGGCCCTTGGACCTGTAGCGGTATAAAAGCTTGCAATCTGAGTTGGGCTGCGTATAATTTCGCGCTTCACGGCAGGCACGTAGCTCAGTTGGTTAGAGCACCACCTTGACATGGTGGGGGTCGGTGGTTCGAATCCACTCGTGCCTACCAGATACTCGCAAAAGCACCTCATCGAAGGTGCTTTCTGGTTTATAAGGCCCCTCGTATAGGCCACAACCAAGGATGTTCTGATGATCTCAATCACTCTCCCCGATGGCAGTCAACGCCAGTTCGATCACCCTGTTTCCATTTTTGATATTGCAAACGACATTGGCGCTGGCCTGGCGCGTGCTGCGCTGGCAGGTAAAGTCAATGACAAGCTGGTCGATACCTCATACCTTATTGAACAAGATGCCGACGTTGCCATCATCACAGACCGCGATGAAGAAGGTCTGGATATTATTCGTCATTCGACCTCTCATCTGATGGCTCAGGCGGTCAAACAATTGTTCCCTGAAGCACAGGTAACAATTGGTCCAGTGATCGAAGACGGCTTCTATTATGACTTTTCCTATTCAGAAGCGTTTACGCCTGACGATTTGACAAAAATCGAGCAGCGGATGGAAGAGATCGTCAAGCAGGATCTTCAGGTTATTCGAGAAGAGATGCCTCGTGACGCAGCGATCAAGCTGTTCCGGGAAATGGGCGAAGAATACAAAGCACAAATTATCGAAGACATCCCCAAGGATGAAATCCTGTCTGTCTATCGACAAGGTGATTTCATGGACTTGTGCCGCGGACCTCATGTACCCAGCACCGGTAAGCTGAAAGCCTTTAAATTGATGAAGCTGGCGGGTGCCTACTGGCGCGGCAAATCTGAAAACGAAATGCTGCAACGTGTCTACGGCACCGCATGGAATGATAAAAAAGCACTGAAAGCCTATTTGCATCGACTGGAAGAAGCAGAAAAACGCGACCATCGAAAACTGGCCAGAAGTCTGGATTTATTCCACATCCAAGATGAAGCTACTGGCATGATTTTTTGGCATGACAATGGCTGGCGTATCTTTCGTGAGGTAGAAAACTATATCCGTAGCGTCCTGCGTCGCAACGGTTATCAGGAAATACGTACACCTCAGGTGGTGGATCGTACCCTTTGGGAAAAATCCGGCCATTGGGACAAATTCAGTGACATGATGTTCACCACGCATTCGGAAAATCGTGATTACGCGATCAAACCGATGAACTGCCCGTGCCACGTACAGGTATTTAATCAGGGGCTGAAAAGCTACCGTGATTTGCCACTGAGAATGGCAGAGTTTGGATCCTGTCATCGTAATGAGCCTTCGGGCACATTGCACGGCCTGATGCGTCTGCGTGGTTTTACTCAGGACGATGCCCATATTTTCTGTACAGAAGATCAAATACAGTCTGAAGTTTCGACTTTTATTGATCTGTTACAGAATGTCTATGCCGATTTTGGCTTTAACGACATCATTATCAAACTGTCCACTCGCCCGGAAAATCGGGTCGGCAGTGATCAGGTCTGGGATAAATCAGAACACGCACTGGAGCAGGCGCTTAATGCCAAAGGTCTGCAATGGGATCTTCAGCCAGGTGAAGGCGCGTTTTATGGACCCAAGATCGAGTTCTCATTAAAAGACTGTCTTGGCAGGGTATGGCAATGTGGCACCATCCAGGTAGATTTTTCAATGCCGGGCCGACTTGATGCCACTTATGTTGCTGACGATGGCTCAAAGCAAGCACCAGTCATGTTGCATCGCGCGATTCTTGGATCACTGGAACGATTCATCGGCATCTTGATTGAAGAATACGCGGGTGCATTCCCCACTTGGCTTGCGCCCAAGCAAGTTGTTGTCATGGGAATCACCGATAAGCAGAGTGATTATGTCAGCAAAATCGCTGAAGATTTGGCACAGCAAGGTTTTCGCGCTGACACAGACTTGAGAAATGAGAAGATTGGCTTTAAAATACGCGAGCACACACTGCGCCGCGTTCCATATTTGCTAGTCGTTGGCGAACGCGAGGCGCAAGAAAACACCGTGGCAATCCGTACACGTAAAGGTGAAGATTTGGGTGTAATGCCCCTTCAGGCCTTTGCTGAGGTATTAAATAAAGATATTGCCCGCCGCGGACGGACAACAACAGAGGAATAACAACATCGCTACAGATCAAAAACGGCTGAATGGTGAAATTACAGCCAAAGAAGTTCGCTTAACTGCTGCTGACGGAGAACAACTCGGTATTGTACCGCTTGCCCGTGCACAGGAGCTGGCTGAAGAAGCCGATCTGGATTTGGTGGAAATCGCCCCACAGGCGACACCACCGGTTTGCCGTATCATGGATTACGGCAAGTATTTGTTTGAAGAAAGCAAGCAGAAAGCAATTGCTCGCAAAAAACAAAAACAAATACAGGTCAAGGAGGTCAAGTTCAGACCTGGGACCGAAGAAGGGGATTATCAGGTAAAACTACGCAACCTGGTACGTTTCCTTGAAGATGGGAATAAAGCGAAGGTGAGTTTGCGCTTTCGTGGCCGTGAAATGGCACATCAGGATTTGGGCCTGAAGTTACTCGAAAGAGTCGCTGAAGATCTTAAAGAACTGTCAGTCATCGAACAGCACCCGAAAAAAGAAGGGCGGCAAATGATTATAGGTTTTGGACCCCGGAAATAAAAAATAACCATATAAAATTAACAATGCGGAGTTTCAAATGTCCAAGTTAAAAACACACAGAGGTGCTGCGAAGCGATTCAAGCGCACCGGTAGCGGAAAATTCAAACGCGCTCAAGCGTTTACCAGTCACATCCTGACCAAGAAAAGCACCAAGCGGAAACGCCAGTTGCGTTCTACGCTGACAGTCTGCAAAGCAGATCACATGTCAGTCCGCAAGATGTTGCCTAATCTGTAATCAAGGAGTTTTCCGATGCCAAGAGTTAAACGCGGTGTAACAGCACGTGCCCGCCATAAAAAAGTTATTGCCCAGGCCAAAGGTTATTACGGCCGTCGCAAGAATGTCTATCGTGTAGCTGTTCAGGCAGTCACCAAAGCAGGTCAATATGCTTACCGTGATCGTCGTCAGAAAAAACGTCAGTTCCGTACCCTGTGGATCGCTCGTATCAATGCGGCAGCCCGTGAGTGTGGTTTGTCATACAGCCGTATGATCGACGGTCTGAAAAAAGCGGCTATCGAAATCGATCGTAAAGTCCTGGCAGACATCGCAGTACATGATGCTGCTGCATTTTCTGCTATCGCTGAAAAAGCAAAGGCTGCATTGGCAAAATAATGTCATCGCTTCAGGCAAGCGATGCATTTCATGCCGACTTAGTACACAAGGGCCGCCAGTCGGCCCTTTTTTATTTCTGACGATGGCCTCGGGTTGGGGGAGTTATGGCTGAACTGGGATTACAGTTACAGGCTTTAAATGAAATTGTTGCGGCTGCCAAACAGGAAATTGCAGCGGCTGACTCGCCGCAATCACTGGATGTGGTGCGAGTCGAGTATCTCGGAAAAAAAGGCAAAATTACCGCCTATCTGAAACAGCTGGCGGGCGTGAGTGATGAACAGCGGCCGGTGATTGGCAAGGAAGTCAACATTGCCAAGCAAACCGTCAGCGGTTTGATTGAAGCCCGTGGCAAGCTACTTGCTGATGCGGCGTTGGCCACTGCCCTTGCTGCAGAAACTGTTGATGTGACCTTGCCGGGAAGAAGTAGTGGACTGGGTGGCTTACATCCGGTTACGCGGACATTGCAACGGATTGACCGTTATTTTCGCCATCTTGGTTTTCAAATTGCTGAAGGGCCGGAAATTGAAGATGCGACTCACAACTTCACGGCGTTGAATATTCCAGAGAGTCATCCAGCGCGGGCAATGCACGATACTTTTTATTTCAATCCAGAGATATTGCTGCGCACGCATACTTCACCGGTGCAGATTCGTGTCATGGAAAATCAGCCTCCACCGCTCAGAATTATTGCGCCAGGACGCGTGTATCGTTGTGATTCAGATTTAACCCACACTCCGATGTTCCATCAGGTCGAAGGGCTGATGGTTGATGAGAATGTCAGCTTTACCGATCTAAAAGGTATTCTGGGCGATTTCCTGCAAGCCTTCTTTGAGCGTCCACTCAATGTACGGTTTCGACCGTCCTATTTTCCGTTTACCGAGCCATCTGCTGAAGCGGATATTGAGTGTGTGATGTGCAATGGTGAAGGTTGCCGTGTCTGCAGTCATACTGGTTGGTTGGAAGTGCTGGGCTGTGGAATGGTGCATCCGAAGGTGTTTGAGCATGTCGGTATCGACAGTGAACAGTACCTTGGACTGGCATTTGGAATGGGCGTGGAACGGCTTGCCATGTTGCGCTATGGCGTCAATGACTTGCGCTTGTTTTTTGAGAACGATCTGCGTTTTCTTGGGCAGTTCGCCTGAGTTTACTCTCCATCAGTCTTGTCAAAATTGAGAAAAGACAATGAAGTTTAGCGAAAAATGGTTACGAGAATGGGTGAATCCGGCCCTTGATACTGATGCTCTGGTCGAAAAATTGACCCAGGCTGGCCTTGAAGTTGATTCAGTGACAGCCGTTGCTGGAGATTTCAGTCAGGTCAAGGTGGGTATCGTTCGTAGCGCTGTGCCTCATCCAGATGCCGACAAATTACGTGTTTGTGAAGTCGATGTCGGCGATAGCGAGCTATTGAACATTGTCTGTGGTGCGGCCAATGTTCGACCTGAGTTGAAAGTCCCTGTTGCTGTCGTCGGGGCGACGCTTCCTGGTGATTTCAAAATCAAAAAAGCGAAACTCCGCGGTGTTGAGTCATTCGGCATGTTGTGCTCTGCCAAGGAGCTCGGACTTGCTGAGTCGGCAGACGGTCTGCTTGAATTACCACTCGATGCACCTGTCGGTACGGATCTTCGCCAATATCTTCAGTTAGACGATGTCAGTATCGAAGTTGACCTGACACCCAACAGAAGCGACTGTCTTGGTGTTGCAGGCATTGCCAGGGAAGTGGGCGTTTTGACACGCACTGACTTGACGCCTGCGGATACTTCGCCCGTTGTTGCCAGTCACCAACAACAATTTCCGGTGACCGTGCAGGCAACATCTGCCTGTCCACGTTACATCGGCCGAGTGATTACCGGAATAAATTCTGCAGCGGAAACGCCATTATGGATGCAGGAAAAACTCAGAAGAAGCGGTTTACGCAGTCTTGGTCCGGTAGTGGATGTCACCAACTACGTGATGCTTGAACTTGGTCAACCGATGCATGCGTTTGATCTGGACAAACTGGACAGCAATATTGAAGTCAGATGGGCCCGAGATAATGAGCAACTGTTATTGCTTGATGGGCAGACACTTCAATTAAACACTGACAGCTTGCTCATCGCCGATGCCAAAGGGCCACTGGCACTGGCGGGCGTGATGGGTGGTCAAGCCAGCAGTGTGCAAGACACCACCACAAACCTGTTTTTGGAATCTGCCTTCTTTGTTCCAGAAGCCATTGCCGGAAAAGCCCGCAGTTACGGATTGCATACTGATTCTTCACATCGCTTTGAGCGCGGTGTTGATCCTGCGTTGCCGATTCAGGCAATGGAGCGTGCCACAGCCTTGCTGCTGACAATTGTGGGCGGTCAAGCAGGTCCTGTGATTGAAAAGAGCAGTGAGGTGGATTTACCAGCCCAAAGAGAAATTTTGCTCAGAGCGCAACGTATTAAGCGCGTGCTGGGTATCGAAATCGATGCGGCAACCGTCATTGAGCAACTCAGCCGCCTGGGTATGCAGGTCACTGAGACCGATGCAGGCTGGCGTGTTTGCGTACCAGAGTTTCGTTTCGATCTGTCCATTGAAGTTGATTTGATCGAAGAGCTGGGGCGACTGTATGGCTACGATAAACTGCCTCAGACCCGCCCATCCGGCAAGGTGATGACGACAGAAATTTCCGAGTCACGACTGCTGACGGAGCGTTTGCAACAGCTATTGGTTGATAGAGGTTATCACGAGGCAATTACTTACAGCTTTGTTGATCCTGCGATTCAAAAACAGCTATTGGGTGATGAGGTTGAAGCGATTGCGCTGGCAAATCCGATTTCAGCGGATTTGTCTGTGATGCGCTTGTCCTTGTGGCCGGGACTGATGCAGGCGTTGACCTACAACCTGAACCGCCAACAGGACCGAGTACGTCTGTTTGAGCTGGGACGTGTGTTTAACGGCAGTCTTCCTGATGTTGATCAGCCATTGTTCATTGCCGGATTGATTTCGGGACAACGTTTTCCTGAACAATGGGCCAGCCAGGATCAAAAACTCGACTTCTTTGATATCAAAGCCGATGTTGAGGCCATTCTGGCCATGGGTGGGGGAGATATTACATTTGTCGCCGAGCAACATGCGGCTTTACATCCTGGACAGTCAGCGCGCGTATATAAGAATGATCAAGCCATTGGCTGGTTGGGTGCCCTGCATCCGCGCCTGAATAAATCCTTTGGTGTGCAGACCAAAGTGTATCTGTTTGAATTATCACTTGAGCAGACACTATTGGCACAAGTACCGAGCTTTAAACCGCTGTCCAGATTCCCGTCGATCCGTCGTGATCTGGCAATCGTGGTTGATAATCAGATCAATGCTGGGGAAATACAAGATTGCCTGAAACTGATCGACTCTGATATTCTTAAGTCAATTCAAGTATTTGACGTCTATACTGGAGATGGTGTCGAGCTTGGCAAGAAGAGTATAGCGCTGGCCTTTCATATCCAGCATGGTGAGCGTACGCTGACAGACGAAGAAGTGGACACCCTGATGCAACAAGTCACCGAGACGCTTGAGCGCTCAGTTGCAGCAGTGGTCCGTAGCTGAGTTTTTGTGACTCAAAACAAGAATAAACTGAGGAAAACATGGCACTCACAAAAGCCGATATGACAGAGCAGCTCTATGAAGAGTTGGGTTTCAACAAGCGTGAAGCGAAAGAGCTGGTAGAGATGTTCTTTGAAGAAATCCGCGCTGCTCTGGAAAGTGGAGATCAAGTCAAATTATCTGGTTTTGGTAATTTTGAGCTGCGAGACAAAAGCGAAAGACCCGGTCGTAACCCCAAGACTGGCGAGGAAATTCCTATCACTGCGCGTCGTGTGGTGACTTTCCGTCCTGGCCAGAAACTCAAAGCGAGGGTAGATAGTTATGCTAGAAGCGAGTAACAACAACGAGTTGCCTGCGATACCTGGCAAACGTTATTTCACTATCGGTGAAGTCAGTGAATTGTGTGGTGTCAAACCTCATGTCTTGCGTTATTGGGAGCAGGAGTTTTCACAACTCAAACCGGTAAAAAGACGCGGTAACCGCCGCTATTACCAACGACATGATGTTGTGCTGATTCGCGAAATTCGCGGCCTGCTTTATGAACAAGGCTTCACCATTGGTGGTGCTCGGCAACGACTCGAATCGGATGAAAAACCGGAAGTCTCAGCTTCAGACAAGAAACAGGTTATCCGTGAGATTCTCAAGGAACTCGAAGATTTGCGAACAATGCTGGCTTGATAATCAGCATGGCTGTTCCAAAAAATACAGGCTCTGTCACGATGACGGGGCCTTTTTTTTATTCGATGTGATAATGTTGTTTAAAACCTTCTTTCAGCAGAGAGTAAATGGTCAAAACCGGTCGACATCTCACGCTTATTAGCAAGCTGATTCAACATCGGTTTCTGCCGACAGTTTTTGCAATGATTGTTTTGGCAGTCGGCCTGTTGATAAGTGTTGTTTTGTCTCAACAGATTCGTGCACAACAGAATGAACAAATCACCGCCGCGCTTGAATTTAGTGCCGACAGCACGCTGAAAAACATCCAGAGTCTTCTTGAAACCTACACCGTGGTTATGCACGGCGTGCAGGGATATTTCAGAGGCTCTGAGTATATTGACTTCGATGAGTTTGCAGAATATGTCGGTTCGCTGCAGGTCGAGGATAAATTACCGGGTGTACAGGCGATTAATCTAGCGATAAAAATCCGTGATCAAGACAAGCACGAGCATCATGACGAAATCCGCTACTGGTTCCCTGACTACAACATCCATCCCGAGGGAAGACGCGAAAGTTACGTTCCCATCGTCAGAACCGAACCTCTGAATGAGGAAAATCTTAAAGTTCTAGGACTTGATTTATTAACCGTCCCTACCGCCTGGCATGCCATGCAACGGGCCAGAGACACCGGTACTGTTGCGATTACAGCACCCTTGTCACTGGTGCAGGACGATCAACTGCAAGATTTACCTGCTTTTGTCATGTATTTACCGATTTATGACAAAGGCACGGATCCCCAAACCATTGAGGAACGCCAGGCTGCAATAGTTGGCTGGGTGGATGTACCGTTCAGGATGCTTGATTTAGTCAGCTCACTGGTCGGTGAGATTGATCCCATGATTGACCTCGAAATCTATGATATCTCGACACCAAACGTTCCTCTGTTGATGTATGACAGCGATGAGCTGAATTATCGCGACAGAGTAAACGCTGGTTATTTTCAAACGCAGCGGGTATTGGCATTTGGTGGTCGAGAGTGGGCGTTGCACAGCAGCTCAACAAAAGCTTTTGAGCAAAGAATTGTCAATCGAAACCTGGTGCTGATTATTTTTGCAATCAGTCTGTTACTAACCATTACTCTAGCCTGGCTGGTGTGGTTATTAATCACTCAAAAGCAGCAAGCCGAAGTCTGGTTTGAGAAACTTTTTCAGCAAATCGCTGAGGGCATTGTGGTGATTGACAACAAACACCAGATCGTCGAAATGAATCCGGCGGCTAGACAAATTTTTTCGGTGCACGAAAAAGCCCAGTCATTCCCCATGCTTAATCAATGGTTTCGACATGATGCTGCAATGATGACTGCATTAAACGACGTCAGAAAAGGCATCCCCATCACGATCGAAACCAGTGTGGCGTCTAATGGCACGATGCTGCCGTTGAACGTACAAATGCAACCACTGGATGATGGCTATTACTTTTTGACGATTGTAGATCTGACTGAGCAGAAAGAAAAAACCAGGCGAATAGAACGCCTGACGCATATCTATCAGGCACTGAGCGAGACCAATCAAGCGATTGTCCGCATGGACGATACCCGTGAATTGTTACCGTTGGTCTGCCGTTGTGCGGTGCAGTTCGGTGAAATGCAATTGGCCTGGATAGGTAAGATGTCTGATGACGGCAAGCAGGTTGAGCATGTGTGCTGTGCAGCCAGTGGTTGTAGTAACGATGATGAGGCTTGCGATTTACTTCCGGCGGGGCTCACAGGTAGTGATGGTCTGACTGCCGATGTTTGTAAACAGGGGCGCGCCATCGTCATCAATGATTTTCTGGCAGATTCATCGGTAAGGCACTGGCATGAAGTTGCCAGACAAAATGGCTGGGGTTCAGCAGCGGCCTTTCCAATTTTCCGTGCTGGAAAGCCCTATGCGGTGTTGACCGTCTTTCATCCCGAAAAAAATGCCTTCAATCAGGAAGTGCTGGCACTGCTGACAGAGATGACCTCTGACATCAGCTTTGCATTGGATAATCATGATCGTAACGTCAGAAGAGAACAGGCAGAAAAAGCGCTTGCCGAGAGTGAGGCAACACTGAGTACCATTCTGGAAAACGTCAGTGCCTGTATTTACATGAAAGATCTCAACGGGCGATATGTTTATGCCAACAGACAGCTCTTAAAGCTGTGGAACACTGAGTCCGACAAGGTTACAGGCAAAACAGATGAAGCGTTTTTCAACTGGAAGAGTGTTGCACGATTGCGAGCGAATGACCGGCTTGTACTCGACAAAGGCCAATCCGTCAGTTGTGAAGAAATCTGCACCATCACACACTCCGGCGACACGGTGGATTTCTGGTCGGTCAAACTGCCATTGAAAGATGAAAGTGGCAGGATTTATGGGCTTTGTGGCATCTCAACCGATATTACTGAAGTGAAGCGGGCAGAGCGTGCTTTGCAGGACAGTGAGGCGCGCTATCGGCTGATTTACGCCGCCAACCCGATTCCAATGTGGGTCTATGACCTCCAAACACTGCAGTTCATGACAGTCAATGATGCCGCAGTTATCCAGTATGGCTACAGCAAAGAAGAATTTTTGACCATGAGCATTGCTGATTTGCACCCAGATAGCGTATTGGAAGATCTGTACAAATGCATTGCTGAGACACGCGCCGGTGGCGATGACTATTACAACGAAGCAGGTGTATGGCCGCACAAAAAGAAAGACGGTACTCAAATATGGGTCGAAATCACAGCACATACTTTGATTTTTGAGGGACGAAGCGCTGAGATTATTCTGGCGCATGATGTCAGTGATCGGGTCGAAGCAGAAAATACCCTGCGACTGAATGCACAGGTGTTTGAAGCCAGCCGTGAAGGGATTCTAATCACCGATCCAGAGCAGCGAATCGTCTCTGTGAATCGTGCTTATCAACAAATGACCGGGCATGACAAAAAATATTTGCTGGGACGCAAACCGATGGTGTTTTCAAGCACTAAATTCAATCGCAAGCAACGTGAGGCGGTGCTTCAACAGCTTGAGATAAGTGGCTATTGGGTAGGTGAAATAGATAACGAACGTGCCAACGGGGAGCATTACCCAGAATGGGTGTCGGTGTCGGTCACCCGTAACAGTAGCGGCCAGATAACACATTATGTGCTGATACTCACGGATCTGACCGAGCGTAAAGCAGCCGAAGCCAAGATCCAGTTTCTGACGCACTTTGACAGCCTCACCCAATTACCGAACATGGCGATGTTACGTGAGCGTGCAGAGCAAATCCTCGGCCAGCTTGATAAACAATCGCAGCCTGCCAGTCTGTTATTCGTTGATCTTGATAGATTCAAGTTTGTGAATGATTCACTTGGGCCAAGCTTTGGCGATGAGTTTCTCAAGCAATTAGCACAGCGAATTACGGCTTCTGTCATCCGTAACGCCATGGTTTGCCGTCAAGGCGGCGATGAATTCATCATTCTTGTGCCAGATTCAGACACTGAGAATGCAGCGCATATGCCGTGATT
>NZ_APHR01000087.1 GCF_000349205.1 Methylophaga lonarensis MPL
CTATGTACAKCACCTGATTACTGGCATTACTCAGAATATAGACATAATAATTTTTCACGGTCAGTTCCTTCTGACTTTGCGCCAAATTCACAAGATTTTCGATGCAATTTGTGTGCGGTTTCTCGTGGTAGCAGTAACAATTTACTTATAGCCATAAGTTAGAGATCTCTATAAGCCTTCCGGGCTGTTTGAGATGCCTCCACTCCGGTCGGCATGACACACGACTTTTGGCATCAATCACAAACTTCCTGTCATCCCGAGCGTAGCCGAGGGATCTCCAAAAGTCCTCCGAGGCCGTTTGAGATGCCTCCACTGCGGTCGGCATGACACACGACTGCATCTACAGCAAATTACCAGCTCAACACAGATGGACATCATACTCCCCAGAAAACACCCTCAGCCGCCCGACTCAACCAAGTCTGGATATAAATCATGCCAATCTGGGTTTGATTGGCTTATCAAATGATTCTTCTTTTCTCGACGCCAACGCTTGAGCTGTTTTTCCCGAGCTATCGCTGAGTCGACATCACTCGTCTGCTCGAAATAAACCAGCTTTTTAACGTTGTATTTTTTCGTGAAGCCATCGATGAGATGATTTTTGTGTTCATAAATTCTTCTGATTAAATGGCTGGTAACTCCTATGTACAGCACCTGATTACTGGCATTACTCAGAATATAGACATAATAATTTTTCACGGTCAGTTCCTTCTGACTTTGCGCCAAATTCACAAGATTTTCGATGCAATTTGTGTGCGGTTTCTCGTGGTAGCAGTAACAATTTACTTATAGCCATAAGTTAGAGATCTCTATAAGCCTTCCGGGCTGTTTGAGATGCCTCCACTCCGGTCGGCATGACAATCGTTTTGTCATCTCAACCTGACTTTATATGTCATCCCGAGCGCAGCCGAGGGATCTCCAAAAGTCCTCCGAGGCCTTTTGAGAGGCCTCCACTCCGGTCAGCATGACACATGACTTTTGGCATCTAAAACATTTTTCTGTCATCCCGAGCGTAGCCGAGGGATCTCCAAAAGTCCTTGGGGCCGCTTGAGATGCCTCCGCTGCGGTCGGCATGACACATGACTTTTAGCGTCTAAAACATTTTACTGTCATCCCGAGCTTAGCCGAGGGATCTCTAAAAGTCCTTCAAGGTCGCTTGAGATGCCCCCGCTGCGGTCAGCATGACAACGGTTTTGTCATCTCAACCCCACCTGCCTGTCATCCCGAGCGCAGCCGAGGGATCTCAAACCAAGCGGCTTAGTCGTGAATAATGCTGTGAGTGCGAAGGTAATCAATCACCAATGCAGCACATTCTTCGACCGAACATTCAGCTGTGTTGAGTATCACTTCAGGGTGTTCAGGTACTTCGTATTCGGAGTCAATGCCGGTGAAGTTCTTGATTTCACCTTTGCGGGCTTTCTGATAAAGCCCTTTGGGGTCGCGCTGTTCACAGACCTCGAGCGGCGTGTTCATGTAAATCTCTACAAACTCGCCATCTGCCATCAAGTCACGCACCAGCCGTCGGTCACTACGAAACGGTGAGATAAAGGCAGAAAGTACGATCAAACCTGCATCAGCAAACAACTTCGACAGTTCACCTATGCGGCGAATATTTTCAACTCGGTCGGTATCACTGAATCCCAGATCCTTATTCAGGCCATGCCTGACATTGTCGCCATCCAGCAAATAGGTGTGATGCCCGAGTTCAAATAACTTTTGTTCTACAGCACCCGCAATAGTCGATTTACCTGAGGCGCTAAGACCGGTAAACCACAACACACATGGTTGTTGGCGTTTTTGCTCTGCTCTGGCAGTTCTGGTCACCTTGTGCTGGTGCCAGACAACATTGTCATTTTTCATTTTGCCCCCAAGAAGTCTGGCATGCTAGTTTCATTCAATTTTCGAAGATATCGGCATTAGCAAAGGCAGCAGCAACGGCGTCCTTGGCCGATACGGTGATGCCCCCCACCTCTGGCCAGTCAATGGCAATCTGCGGATCATTCCATGCAATGGCACGTTCGCAGTCTTTGGCGTAGTAATCTGTGGTCTTGTAGAGAAATTCTGCCGTCTCTGTCAGGGTCAGGAAAGCATGAGCAAAGCCCTCGGGGATCCACATCTGCTTTTTATTTTCAGCGGATAGATGCTGGCCGGTCCACTGCCCGAAGGTAGGTGAATCTTTTCGGATATCAACAGCCACATCATAGACTTCCCCCTGAATAACGCGCACCAGCTTACCCTGTGCATGAGGAGGAAGTTGATAGTGCAAACCTCGAAGCACACCGCGCACCGATTTTGAATGATTGTCCTGAACAAAGTCGACACGGCGACCAATCGCCTGTTCAAACTTGTGCTGATTAAAGCTTTCAAAAAAGAAGCCTCGCTCATCAGCAAATACATCGGGCTCTATCACCACAACATCAGCGATGGGGGTTGCTGTAATTTTCATGATGTCCTTTTAAGTATCTGACTTGCTGCTATCGGCTTCTCTCAACAGACGCAGCAGGTATTGTCCATAGCCATTTTTAAGCATTGGTTTGGCAAGTGTTTCCAATTGCTGCGCCGAAATCCAACTGCTGGCAAAAGCGATTTCTTCGGGACAGGCAATCTTTAGCCCCTGCCGGTTTTCGATGGTTTGAACAAATTGCGCAGCTTCGAGCATGCTGTCATGTGTTCCGGTATCCAGCCAGGCAAAACCACGACCCATTTTTTCTACTTTGAGCGAGCCTTCTGACAGGTAACGCTTGTTCAAATCAGTAATTTCCAGTTCACCTCGCGCAGAAGGTTGAATCGCTTTGGCAAACTCGACTGCACGATGATCGTAGAAATACAGGCCGGTCACGGCAAAATTTGACTTGGGTTTGAGTGGTTTTTCCTCAATGCTGAGTACTTTGCCATCACGATCAAATTCGGCCACACCATAACGTTCAGGATCCTGAACATGATAAGCAAATACGGTGGCCCCATCACGATGGGCGTCTGCCGATGCCAGCAAGTGATCCATGCCGTGGCCGTAAAACAAGTTATCACCCAGCACTAACGCTGATGGCGCGCCGTCGAGAAATTGTTCGGCAATGATAAATGCCTGGGCCAGACCATCCGGCGATGGCTGAACTGCATATTCAATATTCAATCCCCACTGGCTACCATCGCCCAGCAGTGATTCAAACCTTGGCGTATCTACAGGTGTCGATATCACCAGAATATCGCGAATCCCGGCCAGCATCAGCGTAGACAGTGGATAGTAAATCATCGGTTTATCAAACACCGGCAACAACTGCTTGGAAATCGCTTGTGTCGCTGGATACAGCCGCGTGCCACTACCACCGGCCAGAATGATTCCCTTTCGTTTCGAGCTGTGCGTATCCATTATTTGATTCCTTTGTTTGCTGTGTCTTGCCAGTCAGGATGATGCTTTATTGGCTGATTCAGAATTGCGGTGACAGTTCTTCCAGCAACCTGTCAACGTAGCATTGCCAATCCGGCAAATGGATGTCGAAGGTTCTGCTAAGTTTACTGGCATTCATCACCGAATTAGCCGGCCTCGATGCCGGTCTTGGAAACTCTGCTGTGGAGATGGCCTGAACAGCCTGTGGCTGAATTCGAGACTCAAAACCAAGACTGATGGCTTTTTCAATGACATACTGGGCATATTGATGCCAGCTCACCTCACCTGCCGCAACCAGATGATAAATACCGGAAAATGTTTCTGATAACTCGTCCGGCATCATCGACTGCTGACTCAGTGTCAGAATGCGTTGTAAACACAGTGAAGTGACGTCGGCAATCAACTCCGCACTGGTCGGCGCGCCAAACTGATCTGCAACAACCTGCAAAGTATCGCGCTGCGCCGCCAGCTTGAGCATGGTCTTTGCAAAGTTATTTCCACGTGTCGCAAACACCCAACTGGTTCTGAAAATCAGATGTTTGCAACCAGAAGCAGCGATCAACTGCTCACCTTTGAGCTTGCTCTTGCCATAGATCGATTGCGGATTGACGGCATCCGACTCCAGGTAAGCGCCGGACTTTTCGCCATCAAACACGTAGTCAGTGGAATAGTGCACCAAAAAACTATCATGTTGCCTGGCTTTTTCGGCCAGTAATCCGACAGCTTCTGCGTTAATCAGAAATGCCTGTTCTACTTCCTGCTCTGCTTGATCGACTGCAGTGTAGGCCGCCGCATTGACGATAACATTCGGCTGATGCCTATCAACCAGCGCTGACAAAGCCTGCAGTTGACTCAAGTCAGCAAGCTTGCGGTCACAGGCAATCAACTCGCCTAATGGTGCCAGCGATCTTCGCAGCTCCCAGCCAACCTGACCATTGGCTCCCAACAACAACAGCTTCATGCGTATTGTTTTTCCAGCCAGCTTCTATACTCGCCACTGACAACTCGTTCCACCCAGGCCTGGTTATCCAGATACCAGCGCAGGGTTTTACGGATCCCGGTTTCAAAAGTCTCGGCAGGTGTCCAGCCAAGCTCACTGTTTATCTTGTCAGCATTAATGGCATAGCGTCGGTCATGACCGGGACGATCTTTGACAAAGGTGATTAAGCCTTTGAACCCTTCAGGGTTTTCTGCAGATTTTGCGTGTGGATTATCAGCCGCCATTTCTTCCAACAGCTCACAGATAAGGCCAACAATATCCAGATTTGCTTTCTCGTTAAGACCACCAATGTTGTACACCTCGCCACAGGTGCCAGCCTCAAGCACACGACGAATCGCGCTGCAATGATCGCCCACATAGAGCCAGTCACGAATCTGTTGTCCATCGCCATAAACCGGCAAGGCTTGACCTTGCAAAGCATTGTGAATGACCAGCGGGATCAATTTTTCCGGGAACTGGTATGGCCCGTAATTGTTGGAACAGTTGGTGGTTAAGACCGGCAGGCCGTAGGTATGGTGATAGGCACGAACCAGATGATCTGAAGAAGCTTTACTGGCGCTGTATGGGCTATTGGGTTCGTAGCGGTTTTGTTCGCTGAAAGGCGGCGCGTCCGGCGTTAAGGTGCCGTACACTTCATCGGTGGAGACATGCAAAAATCGAAACTGTGCTTGTTGCGAATCAGCCATTGACATCCAGTAGTCCCGTGACGCTTCCAGCAAACGGAAAGTCCCCAGAATGTTGGTTTGGATAAAATCTTCCGGCCCAAGGATTGAACGATCAACATGTGACTCAGCAGCGAAATTGAGAATCGCTCGAGGCTGATGGGTTTTCAGCAGTTCGGTGACCAGTTCAGTGTCACCAATATCTCCCTCGACCAATAGGTGCCTGTCATCACCTTCAAGACTTGCCAGGTTTTCGCGATTGCCCGCATAGGTCAGCTTGTCGAGATTGATCACTTTTTCATCTGACTGTGCCAGCCAGTCAAGCACAAAATTAGAGCCGATAAAGCCCGCACCACCAGTTACCAGGATTGTCATGATTAGTGTGTCTCTTCAATGAAAATGGTTCTGTCCGTTTAAAGCCATGTGCTGCATCATTGCCAACCCGCTGGCTGCTTGCCTGTTGAGTATTCAACAAGCAGATACCTCATCGCAATAGTTTACCCAACTGACGCTTGGCATCCTGCTGACATTCTGCCCAGGCTGTTCGCTGTATCAAGTAAAAACTTCCTGACGAGCTTATCAGAAACTGTGCGGCATATCACAAATCTGTGGTCAGCCCGCAGATTGGATAATGGCCTCTATTTCAGCCACTTTCTGCCAAACCAGCTCCGCATCGCCGCGTGACTCAACATTCAACCGCAACAAGGGCTCTGTGTTTGACATGCGTAGATTAAAGCGCCACTGCTCAAACTCAAGACTGACGCCGTCAGTGGTATCCATCACCGGTGCTTGCGTAGAAAAATGTTCGGTAATCTTGTTCAAGGTCAGTTTGGCATCAGATACCCGATAGTTAATCTCACCACTGCACGGATAAGCCGCCATCCGCTGATCGACGAGACTGGAAAGCGTTTGCCCTGAAACGCTCAACAATTCACTGACCAACAACCATGGAATCATGCCGCTGTCACAATAGGCAAAATCCCGAAAATAGTGATGTGCACTCATTTCGCCGCCGTAAATGGCATTTTCCTTACGCATCCGTTCCTTAATAAAGGCATGGCCGGTTTTTGACTGGATGGGCACACCGCCCGCCTGCAAAACCTGATCAATCGTATTCCAGGTCAGGCGAGGATCATGAATGATCTTTTCACCGGCATGCTTGCGTAAAAAAGCCTCCGCCAGCAAACCCACGATGTAATAGCCTTCAATGAAGCGGCCATTTTCATCAAACAAAAAGCAACGATCAAAATCGCCATCCCAGGCAATGCCCATATCCGCCTGATGCGCTATAACCGCATCGGCCGTTGCTGCACGATTTTCTGGCAGCAAGGGGTTGGGAATGCCATTCGGAAAATCACCATCTGCTTCGTGATGCACCTTAATAAACTCAACCGGAACGTTGAGCTCGGCAAAGCATTCTTCAATAGCATCAATCACATGCCCTGCTGCGCCGTTGCCTGCGTTAACCACCAGCTTCAATGGCTTGAGTTTTGCCGAGTCGATATAAGTCAGCAGATGTTGAACATAGGGCTCAAGAATGGATTGTTGACTGAATTTTTCAGCAAAAGGTGTTGCTGAGAACACACTTTCAGAATCGTTCGTCTCGGTGAGACCTGAATTTATATCATTCGTCTCTGCGAGGCCTGAATTCATATCACTCGTCTCTGCGAGGCCGGAGGCCGTGGCAGTCCAGCGCCCACCTTCAACAGCTGCACTGGATTGCTTCGCTTCACTCGCAATGACGGATTTATCTGCAAGATCTGCAGTTAGATTGTTCGACTTTGCTGGATCCGAATTTACATCGCTCGTCCCTGCGAGGCCTGAATTCACATCACTCGTCTCTGCGAGGCCGGAGGCCGTGGCAGTCCAGCGCCCATCTTCAACGGCTGCACTGGATTGCTTCGCTGCGCTCGCAATGACGGATTTATCTGCAAGATCTGAAGTTAGATTGTTCGACTTTGCTAGATCCGAATTTATATCGCTCGTCTCTGCGAGGCCGGAGGCCGTGGCAGTCCAGCGCCCACCTTCAACGGCTGCACTGGATTGCTTCGCTGCGCTCGCAATGACGTCTTTTACTTCATCGCGCCTGTCTTTTTCCTCGTCACTCCGGTTTCTTTCCTCTTCTTTCCGACCTGTCTCCTCGTCATTCCCGCTTCTTCCCTCGTCCTTCCCGCTTTTTCCCTCGTCATTCCCGCGCAGGCGGGAATCCACATCTCCACGCTGAAAAGGCGATCTGAGCTTCTCCGCCAAATCCCGAATATCATTCAAACCACTATCACCACTAATCGGTAATGCCCCCCGCCCCACCAATTTCATACCGTTGTAATCCATTGGATTGTGACTGGCCGTCACTTCTATACCGCCATCAACATCCAGATAAAACGAAGCAAAGTAAATTTCTTCGGTGCCAACCATGCCAATATCAATCACCTGTGCACCGGCATCAATCAAGCCTTGTGCCAGTGCCAGCTTCAATGGCTCACTGGTATGCCGAATATCACCGCCCACCACAACACGCTTGGCAGCCAAATGCCTGGCATAGGCATAACCAATTCGATAAGCCACATCAGGGTTAAGCTCATCCCCCAGCCGGCCACGAATGTCGTAGGCTTTGAAGCAACTCAGTTTTTGGTTATCAGTCATTATTTACTAGTCTCTCAATTCTTCGTTGCAATTGCGTGATGCTTTGCGGTTTTGTCATTCCAGATACACTTTCCAGTCATCGGGAGCCTTTTTCGCGCCATCCCAAGTCCTTTTCTAGGACACCGAGCTCTTTTCCTGTCATCCCGAGTCCTTTCTGTCATCCCGAGCGCAGTCGAGGGATCTATAAAAGCCCTCCGAGGCCTCACTCACACAGAGTCATTCCCGCGAAGGCGGGAACCCACAGCCTCCCGAACTTTCAGTCGATGCAGCCTGAGAAGCCATGCTTTCCAGTTGTTGTTGCATCGTCACCTTGGGCTTCCAAGCCAACAACTGCCTTGCTTTGGAAATATCAACCCGTAACGAACCAAACAATCTATCTGCAATAGCAACTTTGCCGGTCAATTTTGCAGCCAACCGCATCCAACTCACCGGCACTGGAATCAATCTGGCTTTACGACCGACAGCGTTTGCCACTTTCTGTAATAACTCTGTCGTTGAAACGTCTTCACCGTCTGAAATCACAAATACTTCATTCGCGGCTTTGGGGTGAACCAAACAACAGCGAAGGAAATCAACCAAATTATCCAAAGCAATGAATGATCGTTGATTATTAACTGCACCCAACGGTAGAGGTACACCTCGTTTGACCCACTTTAATAAGCTGGCAAAGTTGCCTTTGGCATTCGGGCCATAAACTAAGGGTGGACGGATAATCACCACTTCCATGCCTGTCGCATCGGCAATTTGCATTAAGCCTTGCTCGGCCTGCCACTTGGATTGTGCATAGAGATCATGCGGAGCAGGCGTCACAGTTTCATCGAAAGCTTCCGGTAACTCAGGATGGTTTGGACTTTTGGTGAGATTGCCATTCACCCCAATCGAACTCAGAAATATAAATCTACCAACTCCCGCCTCTGCCGCCAGTCGCGCCAGTACCAGAGTGGCATCCACATTTGTTCGTCGAAATGCCGTTTCGGGATCATCCGATGATTCCTTGAGTACATGGGCCTTGGCAGCACAGTGAACAACTACATCAATATTCCGTAGGGTAGTTAACAGATTGTTGACCGTCTGGCCTCCAGCCAACTGCGACAAATCTCCTGACTCGATTTGGGTAACTTCTGCTGGCAGGCTTTTGCTCGAAGTTCTAACCAGCGCCACAACATCATGACGGGCCGGACAGAGTTTTTCAGTCAGCGCCGACCCCAGAAAACCCGTCGACCCCGTGACCATGACTCGCAATTTCAACTTGGCTGCAACCATGACTATCAGCGTCCCGTCTTAATGGCAAAAGTCACCACGTCGGTTCCTCTAATTCGAATAAAGTTACTTAGCATGTTGCAAGCAGTTCTTGATAGAAAGTTATGTGTATCTCCACAATACGCTCAATGTTGAATTCGCGTTCAGCCAATTGGCGTCCCGCTTTGCCCATCAACAGTCTTTTATCTGGGTTCAGAATGAGATCTTCAATTGCATCAGCTAAAGCCAACGCATTCTTCACTGGTACCAAAACCCCCGTGTTATCGGGCTCAATAGCATCCCGACAACCAGGATGGTCTGTGGTGACGACTGCTCGACCACATGCCGCAGCTTCGATAAGAATCTTAGGCAACCCCTCTCCATAATAAGACGGCAGAGTCACAATGTTTGACTGGGCAAACAAACTCGCAATGTCATTTCGATAGCCGAAATACTCGACCAGGCCGGCTTTCTGCCAGTGTTCGAGTTGGTCTTGCGTGACAGTATTACGGTTACCTGGATCTGGGTCACCAATCAACCAGAATACAGCCTCAACACCTCGTGCTTTAAGAATGCGTGAGGCTTCTACAAACTCGACAACCCCTTTATCTTTCAACAGCCTGGAAGCAAAAGAAATTACGGGGACGCCAACAGGTTCTGGCAAACATGGATAATGCGATAAGTCAGCACCAGCTCCGCGAATCAGGCGTGACTTAGACAACTTCAGAACACCCCAATTGACTAAAAGCTCCCGATCATCCTTATTCTGAAAAATAGCAATCTGATTTATATGGCCAAAAGCAAGACGATATATAGGGTAGAGAATAAAACGAAGTGCTTTATTCTTAAATCCATTTTTGGAGAACAAAACGCCTAAGCCGGCAACTGCTGATACGACCGCAGGCACACCAGCCATACGTGCTGCGACACCACCATACAAATACGGTTTTATTGTAACCAAGTGCACTAAGTCCGGCTTGATTGACTTAAAAATTCTAAACAACTCAATAATACTTAACATCTCAAAAAATGGATTCATACCATTTCGAGAAATATCAACCTCATGATACATAAAGCCTTTATTCAGCAAAACATCAGGGCAGCTACCCGGCGCGATCAAATGCACCTCAAACCCGCCTTCAAGCAAAGATAGACCAATAGGCATACGATGCGAAACAAAATACTGAGGATCATTTACAACAAAAACTATCTTTCTCATCGACACCCAATAACACACCAATGTAATAAAAATAAAAAACCTATATCATCACACTATCAAACAAATAAAATTCAACCTGCTAATTATTAGCAGTCAATCATTAGTTAAATAAATCCTTTGGCTCAGATATAAAATCACTGTCTTGCATTAAGCACCTTTTTCATTCTTTGCCCGGATCATGTCTCTAAACCATTTCAGAGCAGCCCAAACACCTCCAGAAATAATGGGAAACGAGCGAATCAAGATCCGGCTGAAGCTCACTGAATGGGTTCTGACCACTTCGCGTAAAGCCGATGTGATGATGTTGTATGCCATATCACTTTAACTCATCTGACTTCATAAGCGAGCCAGTCGCTAACTAAATGCACCACATAACCCTCACGCTGGGCTGCCAGCGCGACAGGTAGCCGGTGAGATAAAAAGAAGTCGGTAGTGTTGACAACGAACAGCAGTCGTATTGCCATCAATGCTCCTCCATCTCCAACCACTCGGTTGTTAATGTGTGGCATCTAATCTGCGGTTTATGACAAATCAAACTCAAGGGCATGCACCATCAAACACAAACGACAAACGCAGAGCATTTAAAACCGGTTGATTATTCATCATTGCATGGCTTGCTTGATGGCAGACAAGAGCTTGGTGCTTTGTGACTTAATCGAATATTGCTGCTCGACCATCTCACGACCAGCCAGACCCATTCGTAGTCTTGTTTCAGTATCTGTGCACAATTTTATCAAGGCTTCTTCCCATTCATCGTCATTCGTAGCTAGATAACCATTAATACGTTCTCTGACTATTTCGGTATTTACACCTACTGGTGAGGCCACGACAGGCAATCCGCACGCCATGTATTGAATCAGTTTATAACCACACTTACCTCGCTCCCAGGGGGAATCTATCAAGGGCATTATCCCAATGTCGAATTGTTGAATGGAAGTTACTTCAGATTCTTGTGACCAAGGCCATGTCTCGATTGGCGTATCTTGAAACTCTTCGGTATTAGCACCAACAGCAACAAATCGAATGTCATAACGGGCTTTTAGGTTTTCAAATACAGGAATTAGCGATAATAAATAATGGCAAGTTTTGGGCGTACCTATCCATCCAATTGTTATCTCGTCTTTTATTTTTAGAGCGTTCAAGAGGTACATAGTGGTCAGTATCAACGACGGTAGGAATGATGATCACCTTTTTTGCCCCAGCTTTTTCAGCTCGCTCTGCAAGATAGTGGTTTCCTGCAACCACAACTGCAGCGTTTCTCATCACGGTATCGATTTTTCTACTCAGAAAAAACCTAACCAATCCTGACTTGTGGCAATCGTAACGATGAAACAATGCATCGTCATAATCGACTAAATATGGTCTACCAGAAAATTGTAACAGCCGCTCAAATATCGCAGGAAAAAATGGGAAAAGTTCTTTTTCTATAATGACTACATCGTACCTGTACAGCGTAAATAATTTGACAAACCGCCGACTGTAGCCCTTTATCACCTCCAGCCAGCTGGTGCGTTTATCATACAGTGTCTGCAAATAGGCATTAGAAAACAAAGGCGAAACCGTTACCGAAACACCATGTTCATGCAAAAATGGCAAATACTGATAGGAACGCACCCGGCTACTGGCGCCAAGCGTGGCATAACGAGACATTAAAAGTATCTTCATGGCTCTCCAACACGTTTACCCAAGATAATTTGCGGTAGCGCGCGATAGAGCAAGATGTATGCAAAAGCCGTGTTCCTGATACCGGACCAATCCCGCTTCAACAGGCAGAACACCGTTCTTGTAAAAGGCTCAATCAGGCAAGTCACCAACACCAAGCACCCAGCCTTCCAGCGCGAGAAATGCTTAAAACCATATAACAATCGACTGCTTAAAGAGTAAAACAGACGTTTCGCTTTGACCTGCCTTGACGTACCACCACCAGCGTGAAAGGCGCGAGCTTCGGTCAGATACCAACTATCCCAACCGGCCTGTTTCGCGCGGAAAGACAGATCCAGGTCCTCTAGATAAACGAAAAATCGCTCATCAAACCCCTCACAAGCTTCGAACACTGCTTTACGTATCAGATAAAAAGCGCCTATCACATGATCGACTTGACGAGAATGCTGGTGATCCCATTCCAGCATGTGCATGCCAATGCCATCCAGGCCAGGTAACTTATCAAGCCCAATTGCAGGTGCAGAAAGCCTACCGAGTGTAGGAAAGCGCGCACAACTACGACTTACCTCACCCTGCTCATCGACCAGTTGAATGCCACAGATCCCGACACCGGCATTTTCGGCCCGATCCATGAATGCCAATGGCACAGAGAGGGATCTTTCCTGCAACCGCGTATCAGGGTTCAGAAACAATAAATACGTTGAATCCGCCTCCGTAGCGCCGATATTGCAAGCGGCTGCAAAACCCAAATTCTTGCCGGTGCGAATCACAACTACACCCGGCAGCCCATGAATCTTTTCGAGGGAACCATCAACTGAACCATTGTCAACCACTATAATTTTGGAAACCAAATCATCGCCATGCGCCAGAATGGAATGGACGCAATCGGCAAGCTGATGGCCTGCATTCCAATTGACGATCACAATAGCTAATTTGTTGTCAGTCATTTGGCAACGGTTTTATCGTTTACTCAGCAAGCTGCTTGCTTTGCGACACAGTGCGTTAAAGGCTCGCTGTAGAAGATTTTTGATCAGTTTGAACTTTTGCAATTTCAAAGCCTGAACAACTATTTCTTCGAGGAAAAAATCAGCCAAGTCATTCTCAGAGCGCTTAAGGCGATAGGAGTACAGGCCCATCATTGTCTCCAATCGCATTTGCAATTGTTTTTTCCTCGTTTGCATCGAATGAATTCCACCCGTGTGAACCCTGTACATGGATGGTTTTACTGATGGCAGATATTTGCCTTTTCCGTAATCACCCAACCGAGACCAAAGTGTTAAGTCGCCATAACGCACATTACAAAACTCTGCGGGGTTCTGGTTCTCTGTTAATACGTTCCTGAAAAAAGCCGTCAGTGTGGATACTGATGACGCTTGTTGTAACCCCGTTGCGGGAAGATCTCTTCTGGCGCCAGCATAGTTTTTATCAATCAGTCCTTTTGAATTAAAGGCCAGTGCATCTGTATAGCAAATGACATATTCAGGATGAGAATCCAAGAAGTCCTTTTGAATCTGCAGCTTTTTGTGATCGGTCCAAAAATCATCGCCCTCACAAAGTGCAATATATTTTCCTTTCGCTCTTGGGAAATTGAATTCAGGATTAATTTTCCTTCCCTTGGAATACTGATTTTCCACCTGATAAATCGGTTTTATCAGCGTTGGATATTTCGCTTCATATTTCCGAATAATATCTGCCGTCCCATCGGTCGAAGCATCATCATGAATCAGGATTTCAAAAGGGAAGTCGGTTTCCTGGATCAGAAAGCCTTCCAGCGTTTCTTCAATGTAGGCTTCATGGTTGTATGTAATACAGCAGATGCTGACCACAGGCTCATCATAGTTGCCACCCCATGAAGAAGTTATTTCACTTTGTGTTTTTAATGTTTTCATTCTCAAGTCTTAAAGCGAAATCTCACATGGGTCGCCTGAATAGGAACAACGGCTCTCTGGGATTGACACCATATCTAGTAGCATCTATGTCCGGTAATAACTGGTTATGAGTTGTCACCATAGATTCAAAACCCGCTTTTGTGATGATATCGAAGATGTCATTACCAAATAATCGTACATGATCCTCCTGACCGTAAGCCTGAAACCGGTCAATTTCATCATTGATTCCAGGATCGGAGAAAGTGTGTTGCAGTTTTTCACTGTATGGCGTCTGCAAAATACAATATCCCCCTTTCTTCACAACTCGGTAAATTTCATTCAATGCTTTCGAGGCATCGTCAACATGCTCCAGAACATGGTTAGCTATGATTAGATCGAAGTTTTGGTCGTTAAATGCCATTTTGGTGATATCTACTTGCTTGATATCTGCGCTCGCAGGATAGAGATCCGCCTTGGTATATCGCCCTTTGATGATCTGCCCGAGCAGTTCACTTAATCTTTTTTCTGGCGCGAAATGCAACACATCATAACCAGAAAGCTGGTTGTAGAGGGCCAGCTTCTGGACGTAGAGGTAAAGATGTCTCTCGCGGTCATGGCAACCACAACGGGGGCAGCTAAAATTGTCGACATCACTTCCAACAACCTGCATTGCTTTTGTGAATGCAGACCGTCCCCGACTCCCGTTCCTATATGGTAAAAATCGACTCACTGGTTTTTCACAAAAAACACAATACCTCTTTCTTGGCCACCCAAACCTAGCGACAATCTTCATAAGCTTATTTTTTATTTTTAAAAATGATTTCATATTATTTCGCTTTAAACTTCCAATTTAATTGCTGATTTATTATGTCTGATTCCATCATGCAGTCTGTTCAAGCTGCCTTTTGTGTATTCTGATTTTTAATCAGTTTTCTGAAAAGCACCATACCTTTCAGTTTTAAGATAATAGAAGCCCAGATATACAGAGCAGCTCCAAATGGAACCAATGCCAAAACAGTGACGAGCTCATTCCAAGCGAAAATTTTCTGAAGAAAAATAATGAACAAACCTATAACCAATGAAAGAATCATATTTGGCATGAAATCTTTGACCTGGTTCAAAATTGAATAGCCAATGAGTCTTTTTGAGAAGTATCCATTAATCAGAAAGGAAATTGATGAGCTTATAATTTGCCCATACAATATCCCGATGATGCCAAAATTAATACTAAATACGAGAATAATGGTCTGGAGGAGCTTTTTTGTCAGTTCCACCAGCAGAGAAAGATCAGATCTACCTTTTACCTGAAGAATATTGAGATTGATGGCATGAAGAGGAATTAACAAAGATGCCATGCACATGAGTTCCAGATAGGTAGCTGCTGGCCACCATTTTTCATGTAACAGTAGATGAAAAAGAGGCTCAGCCATTACAGCCATAAGGATGATCACTGGAAACAAAACGAATGTTGTAACCAAAATCACGTTTCGGTAGCCATCCTTAAGCCTGTCATTATCGTCTTGAAAGCTGGCAAGCGCAGGAAATGTGACCTGTTGTATTGATGTCACAAGCTGATAAATGACAATCTCTCGGATTCGATCAGCGAAATAGTAGAGGCCTGCGTGCGAGGCAGTGAATAGCTTGGCTATGACTATAACGTATAGATTTCGAAATACGATATCGAGCAGCCCAGCCAGAAACAGCTTGTAGCCAAAGTTGTACATGCTGCTGAGTGATTCAAGACTGACTTCACGCCCCGGTTTCCAGTGGCATTGCAGCGACAGAAACAAGGTGATGAAAAAAGCGGAGGCCAGCATCTGCCCCACCAGCGCCCACACACCAAAACCGAAATAGGCCATCGTCATCGCAACCACTGCCGACAATGCAGAAGCTGGCAATACGGCCTTGAACTGCGCCTTGAAATTCATCTCCCGGCTGAGCTTGGCGACATGCCCAACCTGAAAGGCATTGATGATGACGGTCATCGCTGTGATACGGATCAATTCAACTAGTTGTGGTTGCGCATAAAACTCAGCGATCAGGGGCGCACTGGCAAATAACAGTACATAGGCCAGTAAGCCCAATAGCAGGTTGGCGAAAAAGCCGGTATTGAAGTCTATCGGTTTGGCCTCTTTCATCCGAATCAGCGCTTGCCTGAAACCTGAATCCATCAAGGAGTTGCCGATGGCTAGGAATACCGCCATCATGGCCACCAGACCAAAATCCTCTGGGGCAAGAAAATAAGCTAGCATTAGCGTCACCAGCACCGTAATGCCTCTGGATGCAAATTGCTGCAGTAGGTTCCAGATAACACCGGTAAGCGTTTTTTGCGCGAGTGATGTCATCAATCCAGCGTCTTTAAAGCGAGTTGTTGACGCAGCAGCCTTGGGGCTCTGAGCGCACGGCCACACTCATCGCAAAGCCTTCGGATGCGTTTGACCAAGTCCGGATTGCTGGCTGGCATGCGTTTTTCGTTATCCAGCCATAAGTCATCTTCCAGCCCGATTCTGATGGCATCGTGTAGAGCACGCCCAGCAGATTAGCAGTCAGCTG
>NZ_APHR01000088.1 GCF_000349205.1 Methylophaga lonarensis MPL
AAACTGATCAACGATGCCGTAGYCWRCATTCGAGGGCTGGCGGAGTTACGCGGGCGAAATGCTGATTGGGCTGAGGAAACGGTGCGTGAAGCCGTCAGCCTCAGTGCTACGGATGCACTTGAGCAGGGAGTGACGGATTTCATTGCGACCGACCTCAACAATCTGCTCGAGCAACTGGATGGACATACGGTGACACTCGACGCTGGTGAGGTTGTCTTGCAACTGGCGAACACGGAAGTCACCGAAATTGAAACCGGCTGGCGTTATGATTTGTTGAGTTTGATTACCGATCCTAATGTGGCCTATTTGTTACTGATGATTGGCATTTACGGGCTGATTCTTGAGTTTTACAACCCTGGTGTTGGCATTGCTGGCGTGGTCGGCGTAATTTCGTTGCTACTGGCAGGGTTTGCACTGCATATGTTGCCAGTTAACTATGCCGGTCTTGCTTTGCTGGTGGTGGGCATGGCCTTAATGATAGGCGAGGCCTTCAGTCCGTCCTTTGGGATACTCGGCATTGGTGGCTTGATAGCTTTTGTGGTGGGGTCAATATTCCTGATGGACAGCGATTTGCCGGCTTATCAGATTTCCATGCCGTTGATTTTTGCCTTGGCCGCCAGCTCGTTTGCGATATTTGTGTTTGTGGTCGGTGCTGCATTAAAAGCCAGACAAAGTCGAATTGTCAGTGGCCAAGAGGCGATTATTGGCAGTGTTGCAGAGGCGCTGGCTGATTTTCAGGGGCCAGGCAGAGTCATGGCGACTGGTGAACACTGGCTTGCTGAGTCGACACAGCCGGTCAAGCGTGGACAAAAACTTCGGATAACCGGTATTGATGGCCTGATTTTACGAGTAGAACCAGACGAGGAGTAATAACGATGGCGACAATTCTGATCACACTGGCAGTTGTGTTTATTGCAA
This sequence comes from Methylophaga lonarensis MPL, assembly GCF_000349205.1. Classification (GTDB taxonomy): domain Bacteria; phylum Pseudomonadota; class Gammaproteobacteria; order Nitrosococcales; family Methylophagaceae; genus Methylophaga; species Methylophaga lonarensis. The sequence continues at coordinate 919 of NZ_APHR01000088.1, forward strand.
TTATTGCCAGTGCATTTCGAGTGCTGCGAGAGTATGAGCGAGGTGTTGTATTTATGCTGGGCCGCTTTTATCGGGTCAAGGGGCCAGGGCTTATCATCATTATCCCGATTGTGCAGCAGATGGTACGAGTTGATTTACGGACACTGGTGCTTGATGTGCCATCACAAGATCTGATCACGCGTGATAACGTGTCGGTTCAGGTCAATGCGGTGCTATATTTCCGGGTAGTTGATCCGCAGCGTGCCATCATCAATGTCGAAAACTTTATGGAAGCCACCGGGCAACTGGCACAAACAACCCTGCGTTCTGTGTTGGGTCAGCATGAACTGGATGAATTATTGTCCGAGCGTGACAAGCTGAATGACGATATTCAGGATATTCTGGATCGACAAACCGATCAGTGGGGCATCAAGGTTGCCAATGTTGAAATCAAACATGTTGATATCAACGAGAGCATGATCCGGGCAATCGCCAAACAAGCCGAGGCCGAGCGGGAGCGACGCGCCAAGATCATTCATGCCGATGGTGAGGCCGAGGCCGCAGCCAAGCTGGTAGATGCAGCCGAGCAATTGTCAAAACAACCTGCGGCGATTCAGTTGCGATATCTGCAGACCTTAACGGAAATTGCCGGTGACAAGAGCAACACTATTGTGTTTCCACTTCCGGCACAACTTATGGATACACTATCCAGTGTCTTGAGTAAAAAGTGAAGGCTTGAGTTTCTCATATTATCTAAAGCGGTTAATGCCATGAATGGATGTTTGCTCTGAGGGAGGCAGAATGAATTTGGGGCTTTTGTTTGAGTATTGGCTGATAACAATGGCAGCCTTGTTTGTGATTGTGAATCCGATGACCACCGCCTTTGTGTTTGA
>NZ_APHR01000089.1 GCF_000349205.1 Methylophaga lonarensis MPL
TCAGTGCCGCCAGACGTCATTATCTGGGGACCGAAGTGGCTCGCTCTATAGCCATGGAAAAGTTGATCCGCACCGACCAGAAGATCAGTTCATTGTCTCATCAGGAGTTTGCTGTTTTCCGAATGGTTGCCGAGGGGCTCAGCATTAATGAAATTGCCAACAGCCTGACACTCGCCCCCAAAACAGTCTCAAACTACAAAACCAACATGATGCGCAAACTGGGCACCACCAAACTGGCTGACATCATCTTTCTGGCTCAAAAAATCGGATTAATCCATTCACCACACAAATAATTGTGTGACGGGAAGTTTTTCCCATTTTTGCTTTTTTCCCCTGCTCATGCTGTGACAAGTTCCCTATCAGATAAGGGGTCGTCCTCTCTATCACCTCTATGCAACTAAAACCGATGATATGCCAAGTGAGTTGTTGACGACGCATCGTTTCAGTTGTTCCGCGTCGTTATACAGCTGACGTTCCCTAAAATTAGGAGGTTATATGAGAGAGAGAAATATAGGAAAGCTGAGCAAAAAAGGCACAGCAGTACTGCTTGGTTCAGTACTTGGCCTTGTCAGCTCTGGTGCGGTGTTGGCCAATAACACTTTGGTTGAATTGTCCAAAAGTGAATCAAACTGGGTGATGCAGGGTAAAAACTACTCAGCCGATCACTTCAGCACTCAAACGCAAATCAATAAAGACAATGTCAAAGATTTGCGTGCGGCATGGTCATTTTCGACCGGTGTACTGAGTGGTCACGAGGGTGCGCCACTGGTCATTGGCGACATGATGTACATTCACTCGCCATTCCCCAACATCACGTTTGCCATCAATCTGAACGATCCAGGAAGAATCGTTTGGGAACACAAACCTCAACAGGATCCGGCTGCACGCGCAGTTGCTTGTTGTGACGTGGTCAACCGTGGTTTGGCTTACTGGCCAGGTGATGACAAATTGCCTGCGATGATTGTAAAAAGTCAGCTGGATGGTCATGTTGTCGCACTGAATGCTGAAACAGGTGCGGTGCACTGGAAAGTAGAAACCGCCGATATCAGTGTTGGTCAGACTCAAACCCAGGCGCCTTTTGTGATCAAGGATCTGGTCATTCAAGGATCTTCAGGTGCTGAACTCGGGGTGCGTGGCTACCTGAGCGCCTTTGATATTCATACCGGTGAAATGGTCTGGCGCTGGTATGCCACAGGGCCTGATGATGAAATCGGCCTTGCCAATGATTTCAACAAGCACAATCCACACTATGGCCAGAAAGGTCTCGGCCTTTCAACATGGGAAGGTGATGCCTGGAAGATTGGTGGCGGTACCAACTGGGGCTGGTATGCCTATGACCCGGATCTGGAAATGTTCTACTACGGTTCAGGTAACCCTGCACCATGGAACGAAACCATGCGTCCAGGTGACAACAAATGGACCATGACCATCTGGGGTCGTGATGCTGATACAGGTCTGGCCAAATTTGGTTATCAAAAAACACCGCATGACGAATGGGACTATGCCGGTGTTAACGTCATGATGCTGTCTGAGCAAAAAGACAAAGATGGCAAAATGCGTCGCCTGCTGACCCATCCTGATCGCAACGGCATCATCTACACACTGGATCGTGAAACAGGTGATTTGGTTTCAGCCGACAAAATGGATGACACAGCCAACTGGGTCAAACACGTCGATATGCAAACCGGTCTGCCAGTCAGGGATCCTGAGTACAGCACTCGTATGGGTCATCGCTCACGCGATATTTGCCCATCGGCAATGGGTTTCCACAACCAGGGCATGGACTCATACGATCCTGACAGACAACTGTTCTTCCTGGGTTTGAACCACCTGTGTATGGATTGGGAACCGTTCATGTTGCCATATCGTGCAGGCCAGTTCTTCGTAGGTGCTAACGTCTGGAGTTACCCTGGTCCTAAAGGTGATCGCCAACAAGGTATTGGTTCAGGCCAAATCAAGGCTTACAACGCGATTACCGGTGAATTTGCCTGGGAAAAAATGGAGAAATTCTCTATCTGGGGCGGCACGATGGCAACCGCTGGTGGACTGGTTTTCTACGGCACACTGGATGGTTTCATCAAAGCTCGTGATTCCGACAATGGCGATCTGTTGTGGAAGTTCAAACTGCCGTCAGGCGCTATCGGCCATCCAATGACCTACACCCATAAAGGCACTCAATACGTCGCTATTAACTATGGCGTCGGCGGTTGGCCTGCTGTAGGTCTGGTGTTTGACCTGAACGATCCATCTGCTGGTCTTGGTGCAGTAGGTGCCTTCAGTGAGCTGGCACGTTACACCCAGATGGGTGGTGGTCTGATGGTCTTCTCTCTGGACGGCAGAAGCCCATACAACGATCTGAGCCTTGGCGAATACGAAATGTAAATTTCATTGATTCGTCAGGACCTTGGTTCTGAGTTATCAACCGGCTGGCAACATCCTGATGTTGCCAGCCATCCCAACCAGAGAGATGACAAATGTTAAACACAAATTCACATCGTGGAAGACCTTTATTGACGGCTTTCATAGCTGCAATCGGCATGACTTACGGCTCAGCATTTGCCGCATCACAGTCATTGCCTGAACAACTCAAAATCTGTGCAGCTGGTAATGAAATGCCATATTCCAATCGTTCAGAGCAGGGGTTTGAAAACAAAATTGCTCGTATTCTTGGCGAACAACTGCAAATACCTGTGGAATTTGTCTGGTCAGACAGGGCAGCAATTTTTCTGGTCACAGAACATCTGCTGAGAAACGAATGCGATGTCGTGATTGGGGTTGATGAAAATGACCCTCGCGTCGCTACAAGCGAGCCTTACTACACCTCCGGTTATGTTTTTGTTTACAAAGACAACGGAAGCCTTAACGTTCAAGACTGGCAAAGCCCCGATCTGAAAAAACTTGAGCGCTTTGCAGTCGTGCCGGGCAGTCCATCAGAAATCATGCTGCGAGAAATTGGCAAGTACGAAACCAATTTCAACTATGGAAAGTCTCTTTTTGGCTTTAAATCGCCAAGAAATCAATATATCCGCCTGGATCCGGAAAAGCTGGTCAACGAAGTCATTACCGGCAATGCCGATATCGCTCATTTATGGGCACCGGAAGTTGCACGCTATGTTCACAATGCTCGCGAACCGCTCACCATGGTGATGTCGCCCGCTAAGGTCACAGTCAGTACCGGTGAAGAGATTGTGCATCACTACCCTCAATCAATCGCAGTACGTGAAGATGATCAGGCGCTGCTCAACGCCATCAATCAAGCACTTTCCGAGGCACAACCACGGATTCGCAGTGTGCTTGAAGAAGAAGGCATTCCACTGCTTTAAATCATCACTCAGACTCAACAGGAACACTTTTATTTATGCGTAATACATCTAGATACAACCTGAAAACAGCAGTTTGTCTGCTGGCATTGACAGCGGCAAGTGGTGCCATGCTGATGCCAAGTACTGCTGATGCTCAGGTGACCTTCCGCAATATCAACAGCGGTGCGGTAATCGACTTTTCCTTCGGCAAAAAAGGCGAAGAGACAGAAGCCGTGAAACATTTTATGGCAACTGCTGAAAACCTCTACAACAATGATGAAGATGCCATTCGGATTGGTGAGGATTTGTTTATGACTGCCTGCTCAGGCTGTCATGGCCACCATGCAGAGGGCAAGCTTGGTCCAGCGTTGGGTGATACCTACTGGACTTATCCCAGTGGCCGAACTGACAAGGGTTTTTTTGAAATTATCTATGACGGTGCCCGGGCAATGATGGGACCACAACGCAATCAATTGACCAAAGATGAAATTCTCAAAGTGATGGCATGGGTTCGTAGCATCTACTGGGGTGATGCGGAACAAGCGTTATGGCTCACCGAAGAAGAACGGGAAAATTTCACGCCGGCGCCAATGCCTGAAGAATTTGCCGAAGCGCTTAAAGAATTTGAAAAGCGTCAAAACAGATAAACCGCTTAACGAGGGCCCTCCGGATGTTCCGGAGGGCAAACGTTAGATTGTAAAACCAAAAAAGGAGAGAACCATGAAAAAACTGAACGTACTGGCAGCTGCCGGTTCAGCAGCTCTGATGCTGGCAATGGGCACACCTGCCATTGCCTATGATGGCACCCAATGCCGTGCACCAGGTGATTGCTGGCAGGCAAAACCAGGCTTCCCTGAAAAAATTGAGGGTAGCAAATATGATCCCAAGCACAGTGAAGTTGAGCTCAATAAACAAACTCAAGCCATGAACGCCATGGAAGAGCGCAACCGCAAACGTGCTGAAAACTTCAAAAAAACGGGTACCTGGAATTACTAACCCGTCCGTGAGGCCGGCAATTGTCGGCCTCAACTTTTCTGACCCGCCTTGATTCCTCAACCGAGTAAGCACAAATGCAAAGAAGCAGCGTTATATCTGACAATCAGCTAGCCGATTGGCATACACTGGCAAACCGTGTTCAAGACAACATCAATAACCATATTCTGGGACAAAGTCATGTCGTCAAACTGTTGACGATTGCCATCTTTTGTCGCGGCCACGTGCTACTCGAAGGTGATGTCGGGGTAGGCAAAACAACACTATTGCGAATAGCAGCCGAAAGCCTTGGCGGCGACTTTGAACGCATTGAGGGCACCATTGATCTGATGCCCCATGACTTGATTTATTACACCCATATCGATGAACATGGCAAACCTGCCGTTGGCAAAGGCCCTCTGTTAAAACACGGCGAAGATTTGTCGATTTTCTTCTTTAATGAAATCAACCGGGCCAAACCTCAGGTTCATGCCATGTTGTTACGAATCATGGCTGAAAAAAGTCTCTCGGCATTCAACCAAAGTTTTCATTTCCCTTATCTGCAAGTGTTTGCCGATCGCAACCGTATCGAACGTGACGAAACCTTCGAGTTACCAGCAGCAGCACGCGACCGCTTCATGATGGAGCTGCACATTGCCCAGCCGTCGGCTGAAGATCAGCTGAAAATGTTGATGTTTGATACGCGTTTTTATAACTCCGACAGTCTGGTTGATGAGGCCCAGAAAGCAATTGTGCCTTATCGTGAGCTGAATCAAATTGCGGCACAGATTCAACAGCATATTCATGCCAGTCCTGCCATTCAGGATTATGGCTTCAGACTTTGTCAGGCTCTAAGAAACCCGGGCCAAGCCAATATTCAACTGAGTGATATTGATACCGAACATCTGATCGCAGGAGGCATGGGACCAAGAGGCATTGCTTTCTTGGCAAGAGCCGCAAGGGCAAATGCCTGGCTGGCTCAACGTGATTGTTTGACTCCTGAAGACTTCCATGCGGTGCTACCTGTTATCGCCAAACACCGTTTATTTGTTACACCCGCCTATCAATATGCAGCCGAACAGCTTGTTGAAGCCTTGATAGAAAAAGTCCTGGCACATATCCCGGCTCCCTGAGTTTGACTCACCATGCAAATGCAACAGGTTTTTAACTACAAAGCCCCATTTCTGCTGAATGCAATTAGTGATGGTTCGCATAAAAGTCGTCGCCATGGCATCGATGGTGAGTTTTATCGAAAGTCACCGTTTCTCTCGGATCCGGCGCCCAACAGGATCGATTTGCTGCAGAGCGTCAAAGATCCCTTTGAAACGATGTTTGTTAAAAGCTTTCGGCAACAAAATAAGCTTCAGGTGCTGACCTTGGTTGATGGCTCATCCTCCATGCGATTGGCTGACAAGCCTGACATCGTTGCGGAGTGCATGTTCAGCATTCAGCAATCCGTGTATGCGATGAACGATAACCATGATCGTTATCTGTTGACGGACCGCGTCCAGCAATTGCCTGCGAGCACACTGCTCAGTGATGAGCTTGCTCAACTCAACATGGCCTCACAGACCAATAATGATGCCTATGCTTTTTCTGCTCTGACCTCGCTATTGCCGACTCGCGCTGCTCTGGTATTTCTGATCTCCGATTTTCACTGGAGTGATATGAAAATCGCTCAAGTACTCCAGTCATTGCAAGGACATATCGTCGTGCCTTTGGTTATCTGGTTGCAAAGTGAGTATCAAAACTATCCACTCTGGCGATTTGTGAATGTCACAGATTCTGAAACTGGACAATCGCAATTAGTGTTTGTGACGCCCCATCAGCGCCAACAAATTGAACAATCGTTTGAGCTACGCAAACAGCATCTCAATCAGATGTTTAATCAATTTCAGCGACGGCCTGTCTGGTTTTTTGATCACTATTGCGTTCAGTCAATGCGGCGATATTTTAATGTTTAAACAAGTCCTGCTTTTAATGCTCACCTGCGGTTTTCTAAACGCTGGATACGCGGCTGAACCCGTTCAGCCACGCCTCAGCAAAGTCGACAGCGGACGTCACTTTGGCATTGTCACCGGCGACATCATTGAGCAGCGGTTTCATATTGTCACTGACCGGGACACGGCGCTKAGTCAATCATCATTGC
>NZ_APHR01000090.1 GCF_000349205.1 Methylophaga lonarensis MPL
CAACCCAATCGCCAGCCAGTCATTCAAAAAACTTGGAAAAACTGTTGATGACAATCGCTTCGTCATCGACCGACAGCGCAGTCGGTGCAACAAAGCCATCATAGGTCAGACCGTGATAAATCTCATCGACGATCAATTGCCCACCCTGTAGCCTGACCTGTTCGGCTATTTGCGCAAGTTGGGCTTGCTCCAATACCGTTCCTGTCGGGTTTGACGGAGAGGCCAGTAACAACAGATCTGTTTCTTGATTCCAATGCTTAGCAACCAGCGCAGCATCGAGCTGAAAGTTGCTGGCAGCATCAACATTGACCGCATTGACGCGACCTTCGATAAAGCGTGCGAAATGTCGATTGCAGGGATATCCGGGATCAGCCAGCATCACATGCCTGTCACGTTCAAGCAAGGCGCCAAACGCCAGCAGCAAGGCACCCGAAGCCCCAGGGGTGACAATAATTCTGCTTGCCGCAATATCAAGCTGATAGTAAAGCTGATACCAATCGGCAATCGCCTGTCTGAGCTGCGGTAAGCCAGTCGCCGCTGTGTAATGAGTATGCCCAGCCTGAAGTGCCTCAATGCCAGCCTGAATAATCGGTGCGGGTGTGATGAAATCGGGCTCCCCCACTTCCATATGCACAATATCTCGGCCCTCAGTTTCCATTTGTCGAGCTTCAGCCAACAAGGACATGGCACGAAAAGGTTCAATCTCCGCTGCGCGGTGAGCAGGTTCAAGCATAAATGGCCCGATAATGAAGTTGTTTGAGCAAGGGCAGATCAACGATGTCAGCCTCGGCGTCGACTATACTGCTTGCCGGATAAATTTCCATCTCGGCCTGAGATTCAATCACGCCGCCAGTTGTAGCAAACGGTTTTTGATTGCTGTGATGGCTGACAAGCAACACAGCCGCTATGCCGGCTTCATTGGCAGGACTGAGGCCGGCTTGAGAGTCCACTATAGCAATGCAGGCTGAGGCATCTACACCGAGCTGTTTCAGGCAATCTCGGTAGACATCGGCGGCCGCCTGTTTATTTTTCAGCTGAGAGGCCAGCGCGATGGCTTCAAACCCATCACAGATTTGCTCCTCAGGCGGGCTGGATGACCACAAGCAACGCTCATCTTCGCAATGGATACTGACAAGTGCCGGTCTGATTGAAGACTGTTTCAGTTCAGCCACTAATCGCGTCAGACCTTTTTTCAGAGGCATCGCTTGCATTTTGAACCAGTCGGCATAAATACGCTGCTGTTCCATATACAGTTTATCCAACATGGTTTTGAGGTCGCCTGCAAATCCGCATTGCAAATGAAAGTTCTCAAGATAATATTGCAGACACTGTCTGCCGGTTCCTTTGGACACGAGCATCTGATACATGGATTCATCCCAATACCAGTCAAGCCCTGCCTGTTGGAAAGCCCGATTAAAGGCCTGCCTGTGTCCCTCAGCCCAAATTTCTGTCAGCGCAGCATCCAGGTTGAAGATCACGGCTTGGAGATCTTGCATAAATCATTTTTCCAGTCGATTATCGTTTATGATGTGTCGTTAATTTTTGCACATGCTCCAAGCATCTGGTATAGATGCTGCCTTGATTTTTGAAAGTATGAGGTTTCCAACATGGACTCAAGTCAAACTGATGCTGGCTTCACCCCTTACGAAACAGTAAAGGGCGAAGATTACATGAACGCGGATCAGGTCAAACACTTCCGCAAAATCCTTGAGGACTGGCGAGCGCAGTTGATGGAAGAAGTTGATCGTACTGTGCATCACATGCAAGACGAAGCGGCTAACTTTCCTGACCCCAATGATCGGGCGACTCAGGAAGAAGAATTCACGCTTGAACTGCGTACTCGTGACCGTGAGCGTAAGCTCATCAAGAAAATCGAAGAGTCACTTAAAGATCTCGACAAAGGTGATTACGGTTACTGCGAATCTTGTGGCACAGAAATCGGCATTCGACGCCTGGAAGCAAGGCCGACTGCAACACTGTGTATTGATTGCAAGACACTTGACGAAATTCGTGAGAAGAACCGCGTCTAATCGTCTAGTTCAGCCTCACTGCTTTCCAATGAAACCCCGCATTAGCGGGGTTTTTTATTGTCTGAAAAGCTGTTTTATCAAGATTAACGACGTTCGTAGGTGTAGAGCAAGTCCACACCTGTTTCAAGGCCGGACTCAGCCCTCAAGGTAAACAATCGACTCAAGGTATAGCGCAGCTGCATGGTGCTGACCGGCTCAAATACGCCAATGCCGTAGCTCACATACAATCTCGGTGACAGATACTTGCCAATTTCCACTGCGGTGGTCTCCGGTGTATCGCCGCTGACAGAAAAACTGTCCAGCCCAAAACTGCTGGCTATCTGCTCACCTATCATCGCACCATTACGAATGCCAAGTCCGGTAGCTGCTGAAGCCAGAAATGCTGCGTCTGAGTCATTTGCCTGCATCAACGGTCGCCCAAGCAGAATATGCGACAGAATGTTGTCCTGACTCATGCTCGGCGTTGAAAACAAGGTTGCCTGAGGATTATCCGCAGGGCCGTGAATATGAATACCTGCTGTAAAACCTGTTCCGGTACGAACCGCGCGAATATCCAAATCGGGGTTATCAATCGCTGCGCCAGAGAAACGGATGCGACCATCATTCACCCGCAACTGCTGGCCGTAGGCATCATAACTGCCATCAGTCAGTACAATTTCACCGTTGCCATTCAGTAATGCATTAGGATCGCCGCTAACTCTAAGCTGACCGGTTAATCGGCCGTTAAAGCCCATCGCGGTAATACGAACCGCATCACCAAGGATCACGTTGACATCGATATGCGTTGCCATGGGGCTGGTGGTTTGTTCCTCAAGCTCACGGCCCAGCACCACAACATCATCGCTGACACTGACCGTGCTGTTGAATTGAAGCGGCGCAAGCTCAGCAGTCGGTATTCTGACATCGCCACGGACAGACAAGGCGTCAGGGGTGGCTTCAAAGCGTAATGCCGGTGATGCAATCACATAGGCTTCTGGCAAATTCATTAATTCAAACTGTTCAGCATCAAGTCTGGCATGTAACTGCCAACCAGACTCGACAAAGTTGAACTCGCCGCTTCCGCTTAGTTCACCATCACCGGAACGCGCCGAAAAATTCAGCGCAAAACCATCCAGATTACCGCTGACTTCAGCATTGATGGCGCTGACCAGTATGCCAAGTTCGATCAATTCAACAGCCGCCTCGGCCAGCAAAATCTCCGCTTGTACCTGAGGTTGTGCCACATCACCCGAAATACGGGCATTGACTGTGAGTCGTCCTGTCAGATCATCGTAGGCAGGGCCGCCAAGGTTGAGCACAGCGAGATCAGCAATTGCCATACTCAGTTGGCCGGACAATGCGGCCTGTTCAGGCGCATTCATGATCGTTGTCAGATCCGCCGTTGTCACTGACAGATCAAGCGCGGTAAAGCCTTCCATGTCCGGTTGCAGCACAAAATTGAGCGCTGTCTGGTTCTGGTCCAGATTCACCTGCAAGGTCACTGTATCGAGATTGACCGGCTGTTCCTGATCGAGAATTAATTCCGACAGTTTCACCGCGCCCTGCCCGACTTCAAGCTGAACCTGACCGGTGGGCATTGCGCCAGCCTCTGCGCTCAATTGAAACTGCCCGGTCAACTGTCCTGCCAGCTCGGCAAACTCATTAATAAACGGATTGGCCAGCGCCAGAGGTAATTCTGCAAAGTTTCCGCTGGCCTGCCAGTTCATCTGCTCGTCTGACTGTGCTTGCAGGCATAATTGGCCGTAATCAGACGAACGCCAGCAATGCTGTTCCAGACTGACTGCTGATGCTGAAAGCATTAGATTTCCGGTCTCGGAGAGTTGCCAGAGGCCACTGATGTCGCTATCAAAGCTGAGTCGTTTGATATTTCCTTGCCAGACCTCATCGTGCAAGGCACCAACAAAAAGACTGTCGAGCTCTATGTACTCGGCTTTTGCCTTGATCAACAGTGCATGATCATCAAGCGCCCCTGAAAGCTCGAGCGATAATTGTTCCAGCACGAACTCGWCCAGCATGACGCTATCCAAC
>NZ_APHR01000091.1 GCF_000349205.1 Methylophaga lonarensis MPL
CCGTCGATTCCCGCGCAGGCGGGAATCTGCAGAGGCCGTGCAGAGATTCCGGACAAACGTTGCACGTTTTCCGGAATGACGATCAACTCACCGTCATTCCCGCGCAGGCGGGAATCTATCAGAGGCCGTGCAGAGATTCCGGACAAACGTTGCACGTTTTCCGGAATGACGGTGTTGAGGGATAGTTTGCGGGAATCTAACACCCCTCCGGTTGATTAAATCTCGTTAAGTGCTTCCAGTACTTCATCAAGGTGTTGTTTAACTTTGACATTACGCCACTCACGGACCAGTTTGCCCTCGGTGTCGATCAGGAAAGTGCTGCGAACGATGCCCATATACTCACGACCGTAATTCTTTTTTAACTGCATTACGCCAAACAACTGGCATACCGCTTCGTCACTGTCGGACAATAGCTCAAAGGGAAAACACTGTTTTGCCTTGAAGTTTTCATGTGCACGGAGGCTGTCTTTTGAGACGCCAAAAATTACGGTGTTATGCGCCTCGAATTTATCGATGTTATCGCGAAAGTTTTGGCCTTCCAGGGTGCAACCCGGCGTGTTGTCCTTGGGATAGAAGTAGATCAGCACATTTTTACCGCGATAGTCCGAGAGTTTGAAGGTTTTATCGCTGGTTGCTGCAACCTCAAAATCAGGAACCTGCTGGCCTATTTCAACTTTTGACATGACGATTGTCTCCACTTGGTTTAATGACAGGCAGCTACCTTACACAAGCTAGTCTGATCTTGTCATCTCATGGCGGGCAAAGTACCATGCCAGTTTATTTTTCGGAGTCTTGTGAATATGTTGAGCGGCAGTATGGTAGCACTGGTGACACCGATGCGAGCAGATGGCTCCATCGACAGTGACAGCCTCCGCAATCTGATCGACTTCCATATTCACAGTGGCACGGATGCAATTGTCGCAGTTGGCACCACCGGGGAGTCTGCCACGCTGAATGTTGAAGAGCATTGTGATGTGATTCGGCAAGTGGTTGAACATGTTGCAGGGCGAGTACCAGTCATCGCCGGCACTGGTGCGAACTCAACCTCAGAAGCTATCGAACTCACAGAGTATGCCAAGCAATTGAACGCTGATGCCGTTCTCTTGGTCACACCGTACTACAACAAGCCAACACAAGAAGGCTTGTATCTGCATTTCAAGGCGATTGCAGAAGCAGTTGATATTCCGCAGATCTKATATAA
>NZ_APHR01000092.1 GCF_000349205.1 Methylophaga lonarensis MPL
CAGTCTTCAGGAAGAAGTGGAAGACAATCTGGTGAGACTGGTCAAAGTCGCCGGTCAGCATGCTGAAGCTGAATGCTGAACGAAAAAAAGACCACAATCCAATCAAGGCTGAAGGCCCACAAATTAACGCCAAAGATAACCCCAATGTGATGAACAACCAGGATGATGTTGATGACTTGCTGTCGAGTCTCGGCTTCTAGAGGAAATCGCCATGGCGTTAGACACAGACGATGAAATTCTGCAGGACTTTATGGTCGAGGCAGAAGAAATTCTGGATGGCCTGAATGAACAACTGGTGACACTGGAAAGTGCGCCACAGGATACTGACCTGCTTAATGCCATCTTCCGTGGCTTTCACACCATCAAAGGTGGTGCAGGCTTCCTCAGTCTGGAAGCCATGGTGAATCTATGCCACAAGGGTGAAGATGTGTTCAATCTGCTGCGTCAGGGCGAGCGGGTTGTTGACGCAGATATGATGGATACTTTCCTGAAAGTGCTCGACAGTCTGAACAGCATGTTTGCCGAGTTGAAAGCTGGTGAATATCCAACTGCGGCAGACCCACAAATCCTTGATCAACTGGCAGCGTATCTGAATCCTGATTTCACGCCGACGGCTGAGGCCGTTGTAATAGAGCCAGAACCTGAGCCAGAGCCGGAACCAGAGGCTACCTCGTCAGCACCGGCCGGTGACGACATTACAGACGACGAATTTGAAGCCTTGCTGGATCAATTGCATGGCAATGCACCGCCAGGGGCAAAATCAGACAGCGACGACACTAGCGCTAAATCAGTGACGGCCACTGCCTCAGATAGTGACGATATCACTGAAGAAGAGTTCGAAGCGCTGCTTGATGAACTGCAAGGCAAGAAAAAAACAGCCGCCACCAAGACTGAAGTAAAGACACCTCCGCCGGTCGCATCAAAACCTGCCGCAGCCTCACCATCACCAGAACCGACTATTGCTGAAACCGCTGCAACAGAGCCGGCACAAAAAGACAAAAGCGACACGCCAGCGGCAAAAGCTGCCGCTCCAGCGCCGGCAAAAGCGGCACCCGCGGCCGCTGCTGAGACCAGTGTTCGTGTTGATACCAGCCGACTCGATGAAATTATGAACATGGTCGGTGAACTGGTTTTGGTGCGTAACAGAATCAACACCCTGGAAGCCGCGTTCCAAGATGAAGAAATGGCCAAAGCAGTCAATAACCTGGCTGTGGTGACCGGAGATTTGCAAACTGCGGTGATGAAAACCCGCATGCAACCCATCAAGAAAGTATTTGGTCGTTTTCCGCGTGTGGTACGAGATTTGGCACGCAGTCTGAAAAAAGACATCAACCTGGAACTGCGGGGTGAAGAAACCGATCTTGATAAAAACCTGGTGGAGGCGCTGGCTGACCCATTGGTGCATTTGGTCAGAAACGCGGTTGACCACGGCATCGAAATGCCAGATGTGCGCGAGGCCGCTGGCAAATCCCGTCAGGGTCATATCGTGCTGGCAGCGGCCCAGGAAGGTGATCACATCCTGCTGACGATTGCCGATGATGGCGCTGGAATGAATCCCGAAGTGTTGCGTCGCAAGGCGGTCGAAAAAGGCATGATGGATCAGGACACTGCTTCAAGATTGACTGAGTCAGAGTGCTTCGCGCTGATTTTCGCACCCGGCTTTTCCATGAAACAGGAAATATCCGATATCTCTGGCCGAGGTGTCGGCATGGATGTGGTCAAAACCAGTATCTCCAAACTCAATGGTGTCATTGATATCAACTCAGAAATTGGTAAAGGTACAACGCTGTCGATTAAAGTACCTTTGACACTGGCAATCATGCCTACACTGATGGTCATGCTGGGGCAGCAGATTTTTGCATTCCCATTAGTAAGCGTGAATGAAATCTTTCATCTCGACCTCAATAAGACCAATACGGTCGATGGGCAGCAAACCATTATGGTACGCAACAAGGCTTTGCCGTTATTCTATCTCCGTAAATGGCTGGTCAAAGCATACCAACCCACTGACGAAAACGAGTTACAGCACGTGGTGATCGTCAATGTAGGTACCCAAAAAGTAGGGTTTGTAGTTGACCAGCTGATTGGCCAGGAGGAAGTGGTCATCAAACCGTTGGGTGCTCTGCTGCATGGCACCAAGGGGCTGGCAGGCGCCACCATTACCGGCGATGGTCGTATTGCGCTCATCCTCGACTTTCCTGAATTAATGAGTACCTATGCCCACCGTGGTTATTGAGGAACAGCGTGACAGTCAAAGTTTTAATCGTAGATGATTCAGCATTTTTTCGTCGACGGCTCAGTGAAATCATAGATGCTGACCCTCGAATGGAGGTCATTGCAACTGCCGCTAATGGAGAAGAAGCGGTTTCTCAGGCCACTCGTCTAAGACCTGATGTTATTACCATGGATATGGAAATGCCGGTGATGGATGGTATCGCAGCCGTTCGCAAGATCATGAAAGTGCGACCAACACCCATTCTGATGATCTCAACCTGGACTACAGAGGGCGCTAAGGCAACACTTGATGCCTTGGATGCAGGCGCAATGGATTACTTGCCCAAACGCTTTGAAGATCTGTCCAGTGATAAGCAAGCGGCACAAAAAGTTCTGCGAGATCGAATTCACAGTGTCGCCAAAGGCTTTCTCGCAGCACGCCAACCACACAAAACCGTTGAAGTCTCCGCTGCGCACAAAATGCCAGCCAGCAGCCATGATGTAATCAAACAGATCGTCATTGGCACCTCCACCGGTGGCCCAGTGGCTTTACAGCGAATTCTCAGTCAATTACCCGCGAACTTCTCGTTACCCATTTTGCTGGTCCAGCACATGCCCGCCAGCTTCACCCCTTCTTTTGCTGAACGCCTCAATGCTCAGTGTGCTATTACCGTCAAGGAGGCCAAAGAGGGGGATGTGATGCAAGCCGGAGTTGCTTACCTTGCGCCAGGAGGGCAACAGACGCTATTCAAAGGCCGTGCCGAACGCTTGTTTCTCAATGTGGAAGCTGGCCAGGCCACTCAGACATACAGACCCTGCATCGACATGACATTGAGCTCTCTGGCCAGGATCTCTCCTGCCAATACGCTAGCTATCATTTTGACCGGCATGGGTTCTGATGGTCGCGATGGCTGTATGGAACTACATCGACTCGGGGCCACTGTTTGGGCGCAGGATCAAGCAAGCAGCACCATTTATGGTATGCCGATGGCAGTTGCCAAAGCGGGTATTGCTGACAAAATCCTGAGCCTTGATGACATTGGTCAACAACTGGCAGCAATGAGCTGATATGGATATTCTCAGCATCACAGGGTTAATAATCGGCTTCGGCGCGATACTGATGGGTCAGTATCTGGAAGGCGGCCACATTGATACTATCCTGAATGCTGTTGCGTTACTCATCGTGCTGGGCGGCACGCTTGGCGCAGTAATGCTGCAAACCCCTCTCAACACCTTCATCCGAGCGATGAAAATGTTCAAATGGATCTTTCGCCCTCCCCAACTATCACCTGAACGATTACTTGGCAAAATTCTGGAATGGAATCAGGTCGCCAGACGTGAGGGTTTACTCCGTCTAGAAACCATGGCACTGGAAGAACGCGATCTGTTTACCCAGAAAGGATTGCAGCTGATCGCCGATGGCGCAGAGGCTGAGATCATCCGTGAAATCATGGAAACCGATTTGGATTTGATTGAACACAGTGACATGCAGGCAGCAAAAGTCTATGAGGCCATGGGAGGCTATTCGCCCACCATCGGCATCATTGGTGCTGTGCTTGGTTTAATTCATGTCATGGGAAATCTCGCCGATCCATCGTCACTTGGCTCTGGCATTGCTGTTGCTTTTGTCGCCACTATTTATGGCGTTGGTTTTGCCAATCTGTTTTTTTTGCCGGTCGGTAACAAACTCAAAACACTGGTATTACGACGCAGTCAAATGCAAATGATGCTAATTGACGGATTGATTGGTGTTGCCGACGGAGACAACCCGAGAAATATTGAAAGCCGATTGCAGGCCTACCTGGACTAGTTGCCATGGCACGCAGAAAGCGGGAACCTGAACAAGAAAACCATGAACGTTGGCTGGTGTCCTATGCCGACTTTATTACCTTATTGTTTGCGTTTTTTGTAGTGATGTACTCGATCTCATCCGTCAATGAAGGTAAATACCGGGTGTTGTCGGAAACACTTGAAAGTGTGTTTTCTCAGCCAACACGCAGCGCATCACCGATTCAGGTAGGCGAGGTCAGCCGAGGTGAAGGCGAACGAGTCGCAGAACCGGGTTCACCCGATTTGCCCGTATTTGAGATTGAATTACCCGAACTGCCGCAATATACCCCCCCGCCTGTACCGGAGGCTGTTCGCAGTATCGGCGAGATATCTCAACAACTGGGCGACGCGCTGGCTGATTTGATTGATAACGATGATATCAGCTTGAATGTTGGAGAAGACTGGATCGAACTGGATATCAAATCCAGTTTATTGTTTGGCAGTGGTGAAGCGAGGCTGGATACACAAGCAGTGCCTGTCATCGGCCAAATCGCCGAAGTGCTTGTGGCGACAGCCAACCCCGTACAAGTCGAAGGGTTTACTGATAACCAGCCTATCAACACACCACGCTTTCCTTCAAACTGGGAGCTGTCGGCTGCCCGGGCGGCCAGTGTAGTTCACTTATTAGAACGCTATGGTATCGAGCCAGACAGAATGTCGGCCATTGGTTATGGAGAGCACCACCCGATTGCCGATAATGCAACTGAGCAAGGCCGACAAAAAAATCGCCGTGTGGTACTGGTAATTCTTGGCAGTCGTGACAGTCGACGCAGTCTGGATGCTTTTTCCAGTCCGCAAGCAGAAGCTGAAGAACGAATTGAAATCCCCTTACTCGGGCCAGGCACACCCGACATTTCGCCGCTGATTGAACCCGAGGTTCAGCCATGACGGTCTGGGCAATTGCCAACCAGAAAGGCGGGGTCGGTAAAACTACCACGGTTATGACACTTGCCAGTCTTTTGGCACAGCAAGGCAAACCCACTCTGGTACTGGACATGGATCCGCATGGTTCGATGACCACCTGTTTCGGATTCGACCCAGACACGCTCGACCACAGCATCTACACCCTGTTTCAAAAACTCGATGAAAGCCCGAACAGTGCAATCTTCCAGACGCTGAAAAAAACCTCACAGGAAAATATTTACCTGTTACCTGCCGCGACCGCCATGGCAACACTGGATCGACAACTCGGCGTACAGAGTGGCAAGGGTCTGGTCATCCGTAAAACGCTGGCACACTTGAGTGATCGTTTTGAGCATGTATTGATTGATTGTCCACCCATGCTTGGTGTGTTGATGATTAATGCCTTAGCAGCCTGTGATCWGTTATTAATTCCGGTGCAAACAGAATTTCTTG
>NZ_APHR01000093.1 GCF_000349205.1 Methylophaga lonarensis MPL
ACATCCGTGTCATCATCGTTAAACTGGCTGATCGCTTGCACAACATTCGTCACGCTGGGTCATCTGAGACCCGAAAAGCGCAGACGCATCGCCTATGAGACACTCGATATCTACGCGCCCATCGCCCAGCGACTGGGCATGAACCTGATGCGTTGCGAGCTGGAAGACTTGGGCTTTCACGTGCTGCACCCCATCCGTTATCGAGTATTGGCCGATGCGGTGCGAAAGGCCAGAGGAAATCGCAAGGAAATTGTCAGCCAAATCACCAGTTCGATTCTCAACCGGATGGAGCAGGAAGGGCTGAGTGCCGATATCCAAGGGCGCGAAAAAAATCTCTACAGCCTCTACAAGAAAATGGTCAGCAAACAGTTGTCATTTTCAGAAGTGATGGATGTTTATGCGTTTCGCATCATTGTTGATGATGTGGACGCCTGCTACCGAATGCTGA
>NZ_APHR01000094.1 GCF_000349205.1 Methylophaga lonarensis MPL
TCAGAAATGAGACCAGCTACGGCACCATGCGCCATCCGTTACATGCTGTTGTTTGGCTAAAACTTCCGAGCCTGATAGTGAATACCTGCCCCTTCTTCACAGTATTGCTTAAGACTTAACAAAAATATCGCCCAATTATAATTACAGAAACGGAAGAATTCGGTAACTTCACGCCAGTCTGTGTGCCGAAGGATGACCGCTGTCTTATCACCCCGACTATCGAGTTCGAAACTGACGTTAGTGCCAATCCACTCGGGGTCTGAATCGACGCAGTGCCAGGTCATTTTGCTATCGCGTACCAGCTCCGTAACCTTCATCTTTGTCGGATGCTCGTCACCAAATCGAAATTCATTGACCGCATCAATTTGAGCAATGAACTGTAAATCTTGCGTCCACACCTCAGCCAATCCGTGCGCCGTGGTCAAGGCTTCGTACWSAATGACAGGGCGCATTCACGTATTGAATATGT
>NZ_APHR01000095.1 GCF_000349205.1 Methylophaga lonarensis MPL
GCATAACGCCGCAGGTTTGTTCACCTTGCTCAGCACCGGCAGCACTTGCCTTGCATCTGCAACAGCAACTTGCCGCCATTGGTCAGGCGCAACTTACGACCCTCTCTTTGCCAAAGCTGCAATTCAAGCTTTTGTTCAAGGTAGCGAATCTGGTGTGACAGGGCTGGTTGCGTCAGATGCAGTGCGTTGGCGGCCGCCGTCAAACTGCCATTATCAGCCAGTGCCTCAATGATTCGCAGATGACTTCGCTCAATCATTTATTAGCTTTCCTTATGGTTAACGTGAAAACCATCATTATTCCTCATTAATTGTTGTCTTTACAATTCGCTGTTCCTGGAGCCTGTTGCTCTTTCAGTTAAGGAATAATCACTATGGTTACCACACACAATCTCGGTTACCCCAGAATAGGCAGCCGAAGAGAACTCAAATTTGCCCTGGAAGCCTACTGGCGCGGTGAAAAAGATTTGGACATGCTGACCCACACCGGGGAAGTATTAAGAGCCCAAAACTGGCAGAAACAAGCCGCTTTGGATTTAGTCCCTGTCGGCGATTTTTCATTTTACGATCATGTACTGGATACCAGCGTCATGGTCAGCAACCTGCCAGCCAGAGCCCAGCAAACCGCTTCAACGCCCTGGCAAGCCTATTTTCTGGCAGCACGTGGTCGGGATGCCGCTTCAGATAATGAACAGCATTGCTGCCATAATGTGGCGGCTGCAGAAATGACCAAATGGTTTGATACCAACTACCACTATCTGGTGCCCGAGTTTTCCGAAGCGACACGATTTGAAGCCAACGCAGAACGATTACTGAGCCAATTGGCTGAAGCCCGCGCGCAAGGCCACAATGCCAAACCAGTGATTCTGGGCCCGGTCAGTTATCTATGGCTGGGAAAAAGCAAAGACAACACCGATAAACTGGCACTGCTGGATGATCTGGTGGCCTGCTATGCACAAATTCTGGATCAGTTGGCTGATGCCGGTGTTGAGTGGGTTCAAATCGATGAGCCGGTGTTGGTCACAGAGCTGGACGCTCAATGGACGCATGCACTCAACCAGGCTTATTTTTCATTGAGCAAATCGCCGGTCAAAATATTGCTGACCACCTACTTCGGACCACTGCGTGATAATCTGCAACTGGCCTGTGAGCTGCCGGTAAGCGGGCTTCATCTGGATGCGGTCAATGCGGCTGACGAAATCAATAAAGTCGTTGACTGGCTGCCAAGCACCAAAGTGCTCTCGCTCGGCATCATCAACGGCAGAAATATCTGGCGCAGTCACCTGACAGAGATTCTGGATCGCATTGAACCGATTCACCAACGTCTGCAAGATCGTTTGTGGATAGCACCTTCATGCTCCTTACTGCATGTGCCCATTGATCTGCAGCTTGAGCAAAAACTGGATCCGGAAATCAAATCCTGGCTGGCTTTTGCCGATCAAAAACTGGATGAACTCAGCATTATTGCCAAGGCGTTAAATCATGGCAGAGACAGTGTTGCCGAGGCTCTGACCGACAATGCAAGGGCCATCTCAAGCCGTCAACAATCCAGCCGTGTCAACAATCTTGCGGTCAAACAGCGCTGTGAGCAGCTAAATCCCTCACTGGCTGAGCGGCAGAGTCCCTATGCGGCTCGGGCCGAGATCCAACAACAAAAACTCAAACTGCCGGCCTTTCCAACCACCACCATCGGCTCGTTCCCACAAACCGCTGATATCAGACGTACCCGTAAGTTATATCGTGACGGTGCCATAGGCTTTGCTGAGTATCAGCAAGACATGCAACGAGAAATCCATCTGGCTATCAAAATTCAGGAACAGCTGGATCTGGATGTTCTGGTGCACGGTGAGGCAGAGCGTAATGACATGGTTGAGTACTTTGGCAGCCAATTGGACGGTTATGCCTTTAGTGAGCTTGGCTGGGTGCAATCATACGGTTCCCGCTGTGTTAAACCACCGATTATTTTCGGCGATATTCAACGACC
>NZ_APHR01000096.1 GCF_000349205.1 Methylophaga lonarensis MPL
TCAGTCAAAACTGATAACCGCATCAACTTCAGCCTGACGCATGATGCCAATGTGCTGATCAACCGTGGAGGGAATCAATGTAAGCTGGTCACGTGTCAGATCGGCTGCGTGTAGAACTTCCATCAACATCATTGCGCCAACAGCGCTGATCTCCAGCGCCATTCGCTTGCCTTCCAGTTGCTCCAGCCCGTCAATCGGATACCTGGAGATGACTTTGTCGGCACCGTTAGAGATATTGGTGATTAGGAATATTCGAAGGTCAGCTTCTGTTTGCGCCAGGCGAATGACTTCATCCAGCGTCAGTGCAGCCACATCAAGCTGCCCCTGACGAAAGGCACGCATAACTTCGGTGGCGGATGACAATTGAATAAGACGAACAGTCGAGGAGTCAGTGTAGTTTTCGTGTTTGGCA
>NZ_APHR01000097.1 GCF_000349205.1 Methylophaga lonarensis MPL
AGAGGCCAAACAACAAATGGCAGAACAAGGTGTTGAGGTTCGACTGTGAGTGACTGGCTGGACCAGGTGAACTGGAACAATGATGGATTGTGCCCTGTGATTACACAGGAGCATTCCAGTAAGCAAGTACTCACACTTGCCTGGATGAACCGTGAATCGTTGAAGCTGACTGCCGAAACCGGTCACGCCGTTTACTGGTCACGATCCAGACAGCAACTGTGGCACAAGGGCGAACAGTCGGGACATCAGCAGATCATCAAATCCATTCGTATCGACTGTGATCAGGATGCCATTTTGTTACTGGTGGAACAAAAAGGCGGAATCGCCTGCCATACCGGTCGACATCACTGCTTTTTTCAAGAATTACAGGATGGGCAGTGGCAAACAACTGAACCGGTACTCAAAGATCCGGATGAGATATATCATGAGCG
>NZ_APHR01000098.1 GCF_000349205.1 Methylophaga lonarensis MPL
TCAGGGCTGCTTCAGGGCTGCTTCGGCTGCTTCAGGCTGCTTCGGCTGCTTCGGCTGCTTCGGCTGCTTCGGCTGCTTCGGCTGCTTCGGCTGCTTCGGCTGCAGTATGTTGTGTGTCTTGTGCTGACGCATCAAGCAAAGGCTCAAAATCAATCGCCGATTCAACTGGCATCAACTCTGAAAGCGCTTCCGCATCTGCAGATTCGTCCAGCAATACATCGACATCAGCCTCAAGTCGGGGCTCTGGCTCTGGCTCTGGCTCTGGCTCTGGCTCTGGCTCTGGCTCTGGCTCTGGCTCTGGCTCTGRCTCTGGCTCTGGCTCTGGCTSWGGCTCTGGCTCCTGA
>NZ_APHR01000099.1 GCF_000349205.1 Methylophaga lonarensis MPL
AATCTTCAGAGTTCACGACCTGTGTGAGCGTCAACTGCTTTGATGAAACCTTCCAGAAGCTTACCGTAGAACACTACGTCAGAGGCAGTTGCCAAAGCACCTGACCAGACTGAGAAGCGCTCTGGGTTAGACCAGACGATTTTACCTTCACGTGCATCCCATGCAATGAAGTTACCCAGGTGAGATGAACCTTCTGGTGGGTACATGCTCAGAGTAGCACCAACGTATGGTTGACCAGCGATGTACTCAACTTCGAATGGCTCGTAGTCCATACATACATGGTTGGTTGGGACATAGAACAGGCCAGTGCGTGGTGAGAATGCAGCAGGCTGTTGGTCTTTAGTACCCAGTGCAGCAGGGCAGATACCAGTGGTGTTCACGTCTTCACCGTGATAAGCGGTAGAGTAACGTTGTACACGGTTTGGCAGACCTGTTTTCATGTCGATGCTGGTTGCCCAGTTAACAACAGGGTCAAATTTTTCAGCAACCAACAGTTCACCAGTGACGCGGTCCATGGTGTATGCAAAACCGTTACGGTCAAAGTTGACCAGCAGTTTACGCATTTGACCATTGATTTCCTGGTCTACCAGGATGTTTTCGTTAACACCGTCGTAATCCCACTCGTCAAATGGAGTTTTTTGGTAAACCCATTTCGCCATACCTGTATGCAGGTCACGAGCGAAGATGGTCATAGTCCATTTGTTGTCGCCTGGACGTTGTACAGGGTTCCAGGTAGATGGGTTACCAGTACCGTAGTAGTACAGGTTGGTGTCTGGGTCATAAGAATACCAGCCCCAAGTAGTACCACCACCGATCTTCCATTGGTCACCTTGCCAAGAGTTCAGTGAAGAATCCTTGCCAATTGGTTTCAGCATAGAAGTGGTTTTGTTACCGTCAACCATCATCTCATCATCTGGACCAGTGCTGTAGGCTTTGTACTGGATGTTGCCATCAAAGTCATAGGCTTTGATATAACCGCGAACACCAAACTCACCACCAGAAACACCGACGATGACACGGTCATTAAAGACGTGAGCAGCAGCAGTGCTGGTTGCGCCGACTTTTGGATCATCACGTTTGTGAGACCAGACTGGTTCACCAGTGTTCATGTCCAGAGCGACCAGCGTGGTGTCAGCCTGGTTCAGGAAGATTTTGCCATCACCGTATGACAGACCACGGTAAACAGTGTCACAGCACATAACTGGCACAGTTTCGTCGTAGTTTTGGTTTGGCTCATATTTCCACTTGATTGCGCCGTAGTTGTTCAGGTCCAGGGCGTAAACGATGTTCGGGAAAGGAGTGTGAACATACATGGTGCCGTCGATAACCAGAGCGTTACCTTCGTGACCACGCAATACACCAGKTCGAAGAACCG
>NZ_APHR01000100.1 GCF_000349205.1 Methylophaga lonarensis MPL
ATTGTCTGCTCATGAATAATTTTCAGCTGGGCCAAGGCTGATTGCTAGAAAGAAAAGCTTTTGCTGACCTCTCGACAATAGCTCTGCAGGATCCGCATCGTTTATCTTCAGCGTCCAATCACAAGCATGCGCACCATAACGCGTGTAACCGTGTTGCTGATCTTTTTCTATATTAGCGAGCAGCACATCGGTCAGATTCTCATTCTTCGGCCAGCCGATGCTAAAACGCGAAGTAATATCTGCATCAGCGAAGGCCGGGCACAAGTGACCGAATAACACTTCGAATTCACTTCTTAGCCTTTCAAGATATCGTGACCGATGTTCTGTCAGTGCTAATCCGTGTCTGTTTAGATAATTATCCCACAGCAACAATTCATCTCTTTTTGAACGATTTTTCAATGCCGCATTACGTTGCTGTAATGATTTTTTATAGGACTGA
>NZ_APHR01000101.1 GCF_000349205.1 Methylophaga lonarensis MPL
TCAGTGAAGCGGTCCAGATCCAGGTACATCAAAGCCAGCTTCTGACCATGACGCTCAGCGCTGATCATGGCTTGACGGACCCGATCCTTGAGCATGGATCGGTTGGGCAATCGAGTCAGTGCATCATGTTGCGCCAGAAAGCTGATGGTATTTTCGGCTTCCCGGAATTTGGTGATATCCGACATGATGGCGACGTGATTGATGAGTTTACCGTGACTGTCGTGAACCATGCTGATGGATAACCATTGCAGGTAAATGTCGCCATTTTTTCGGCGGTTCCATATTTCACCACTCCAGACATTATTTTGTTTTAACGATTGCCACATCATTTCGTAAAAAGCCGCATCCTGAGCACCTGAGCTGAGAAGTCGCGGGTTTTTGCCAAGCACTTCTTTTTCATCGTAACCGGTGCAGCTACTAAAGGCCGGGTTGACCTTGATGATGTTGTTATTGGCGTCGGTAATCATCACTGCTTCCTGACCACACCTGAATACCATGGCAGCCAATTGTTGTTCCTGTTCTGCTTGACGCTGCAGTGTAATGTCCCGACTGATGCCCAACAGCCCAACAATTTCTCCACTGGGTGAGCGAAGCGGCGTTTTCAGTGTCTCCAGCAATGCGCTGCGGCCATCCGGGTAGCGAATCCATTCCTGATTGATATGGCTGTGATTTTTTTGCAGTGCCAGCTGATCATTGCGAACAAATAGTTCGGCGGTGTCTTTATCGACAAAATCGGCATCGGTCTTGCCGATAATTTCACTTTCCGGGTGACCGAAATAGTTTTCAAACGCTTTGTTGCAACGAATAAAAACACCATTGGTGTCTTTGCAAAAAATAAGATCCGGGCTTGAATCAATGATGCGTCGCAGTAAAGAGCGTTCTTCCTGGAGCTCCTGTTGTTGCTGTTGGATTTCACTGGTGTCTTCCACCAGAGCAACAAATCTTGCCTGTTCGCCACGGTTATCAAGTTGCAAATCAACTCTCACCGGGTAGCGTGTCCCATCTTTTCGATAATGGAAGGTTTCAAAACGAAGCCGCGGCTTGAGACCTGTCAGCAGCGGTTCGATCATTTGTTTGAATTCACGTTCAGTAAATTCATGTTTCAAATCCAGCGGCGTCAGGCAAGCCAACTCCTCCTGGCTGTAGCCAAGGTTCTCCCTGGCACCTTTGTTGACCAGTGTGAACATCAGGGTTTTGCTGTCAAAAACGTAAATTTCATTCAGTGATCTTTCCAAAATATCACCGAGCCAGACACTGTTGGCCTGGGCTTTTTTCTGAGCACTGACATCGACCGAATTACAGATGATTTTGTCGATCTCACCTTTCTGGTTTTCAACCGCAACCATATGGTTTTGCACGGTGACGTAGTGGCCATCACGATGCCGATAGCGAAGCTCATGGGCTTCTGAACCGCCATTTTTACGTAGCCGGTTCAGCGCTTTTTGCAGCTCATCCAGTTCATCGGCACTCAGATGTTCTGTCCAAACTGCCTGGTCGCTTAACCAGTAGTCACTGTCCAGGCCTGAGTGGTTTTTTACTGACTCGCTGACATAGCTGAGACGAAAAGGATTGGAGGCATCATCAACGATATCAAACACATAAGTCACACTGGGGCTGATTCGCATTAGATTTTGCAGAAATTCGGCCGTTTCTCGCAGTTTTTCGCGTAAAGCGTACTGAGTGGTGACATCCTGAAATACCAGAATAACGCCCTGAATACTGCCATTTTCCAGCCATTTATCACGGATAGGCGCGGCACTGTCGCTAATATGATAGGTCTGCCCGGTTCTACTTTTCAAAAGCGTATGGTTCGCCAGTTCTACTACATTACCCGTCGCAAATACCTGCTCCACAGGATTGCTGATGGTCTCACCGGAACTTGCATTAGCAATGTCAAACACTTGAGGTAAGGCTTGTCCGTAAGCGTCCTGTTGTTGCCAACCGGTCATCTGTTCGGCTTTACTGTTCATTCGAATCACCTTGCCTTCCTTATCAGTCACTATGACGGCATCGCCAATGGAGTCCAGCGTGATGCTTAATCGCTGCTCCTTCTCGCGAATCTGCAGGATTTGCTGCTCCAGTTGTGCGCCGGTTTCAACCAGTGTTTCAGCCAACTGCTGTTGAGCGGTGTCTCCGGTCAGAGGGTTGCTGAGTTTCAACTGTCCCTGCTTAAGCTGATGTGCCATCGACTCCAGGACTGA
>NZ_APHR01000102.1 GCF_000349205.1 Methylophaga lonarensis MPL
TCACGACAGTCACGGTAACTCATCAATCACGTCGCCATCATGTCGGATATCACCAAATTCCGGGAAGACCGAAAATACCATCAGCTTTCTGGCGCAACATGATGCACTGACTCGATTGCCCAACCGATCCATGCTCAAGGATCGGGTCCGTCAAGCCATGATCAGCGCTGAGCGTCATGGTCAGAAGCTGGCTTTGATGTACCTGGATCTGGACCGCTTCAAATATATCAACGACAGCCTTGGACATGCGGTGGGTGATGATTTGTTAATCGCCGTTGCCAATCGGATGACAGAACTGGTCCGAGAAGAAGATACGGTCTGCCGAACCGGTGGTGATGAATTTATTGTGTTGTTGCCAGACACCGATGCTCAAGGAGCAGCGCATGTAGGCTGAAAAAATGATCAATGCTATTAACCAACCGTTTACCATCCGCGACAATCAGCTATTCATCAGCGTCTCTGTGGGGATCAGTATCTATCCTGATAATTGT
>NZ_APHR01000103.1 GCF_000349205.1 Methylophaga lonarensis MPL
AATCAAGAACAGATCTGTTGTTACTGGCCTCTCCGTCAAACCCGACAGGAACGGTATTGGAGCAAGCCCAACTTGCGCAAATAGCCGAACAGGTCAGGCTACAGGGTGGGCAATTGATCGTCGATGAGATTTATCACGGTCTGACCTATGATGGCTTTGTTGCACCGACTGCGCTGTCGGTCGATGACGAAGCGATTGTCATCAACAGTTTTTCCAAGTTTTTTGGCATGACTGGCTGGCGATTGGGTTGGCTGGTAGTGCCGGAAAGACTGGTCGCGGTGATGGACAAACTGGCACAAAACCTGTTTCTGGCTGCCCCTACACTTGCTCAATACGCGGCCCTGGCTGCATTTGAGCCGGAAACACAGCAGATCCTGGAGCAACGGCGACAAGCGTTTGAACAGCGCCGAGATCGTTTGATGCTGGGCCTTAAAAAATTGGGCTTCAAAATTGACAGCACACCACGCGGTGCTTTTTATATCTACGCCGATTGCAGTGCTTTACTGGACAAGGAAACACCCGACWGCATGCGCCTGTGTCAGCGTT
>NZ_APHR01000104.1 GCF_000349205.1 Methylophaga lonarensis MPL
TCAGCATCCATGTTTTCAATCAGTGATGTGGCAAACTTGGCACCACGTGCCAGCGCCCAGTTGCGGTTACCCTGAACCGTATTGATTTCCCCGTTGTGCGCCAGATAGCGGAACGGTTGAGCCAGACGCCACTGAGGCCAGGTATTGGTAGAAAAACGCTGATGGAACACACAAATGGCCGTTTCCAGGCGCTCGTCGTTCAGATCCTTGTAAAACACCGGCAGGTACGACGGCATTACAAGACCTTTGTAGGAAACGACTTGAGCTGAGAGGCTGGGAATATAGAAATCCGAGTCGTCCGTAATGGCTTTTTCAGCTTTGCGTCTTGCGATATACAGAGCGCGCTCAAAAGCAGCGTCATCCATGTTATCAGCCGCGATTGATAAACAGCTGACGCATTACCGGTAACGAACGCAGTGCTTCAACACCACAGGCTGACT
>NZ_APHR01000105.1 GCF_000349205.1 Methylophaga lonarensis MPL
TCAGGCAATCAGGAGCAAGCAGAGCAAGCAGAGCAAGCAGAGCAAGCAGAGCAAGCAGAGCAAGCAGAGCAAGCAGAGCAAGCAGAGCAAGCAGAGCAAGCAGAGCAAGCAGCTAATCCGCAAATGGAGCTGGTGCCAGACTCAGACTTCACGCATGAAACAATGAATGCATTGTTAGACGAAGTGCAGTTTGAAGAAGAAGCGTGGTTGTCGGCAACCAACCTTGACCAGTTACTCGATCAGCCAGACACTCTTGCCGAAGCCGAAGCCGAAGCCGAAGCCGAAGCCGAAGCCGAAGCCGAAGCCGAAGCCGAAGCCGAAGC
>NZ_APHR01000106.1 GCF_000349205.1 Methylophaga lonarensis MPL
TATGTAAATGAAAGCTAAGACCCATATTGTCGGAGGAATTTCCGCAGTATGGGCCTTTTTTGTACTTTAAGAAAGTTTAACTTTACTAAAGGATTAAAGTATAAGATAAACTAAGGCTTTCGCCATTAAGGACTTGGCGATAAGCCAAGTTTTTCTAATCGACTTCTTTGGAGGTGACAGCGTATAATGGAAAATAAGTCAAGGACATTATTTATTTAAAAAAGGCCAACCTGAACTAAAACCTTCAATTACCATTTTTTTGAAAGGCTCAACCACCACAGAATAGTATGATAGGACTCTTCTACGACGTGAAGGGACCTTGCTTTTTCATCCTACAGAGGATACAACCTAGTAAATGTAAACTTAGTTTTCACGTATTATTCGTACTTGCAGGACAAGATCCATAACGCTGACACGCGAGGTCTAAAGCCTCAGGCACGATGAACAATGTGATCTAACGTCCTAGAGGAGCCCTATTGTAAAAAACTACTTTAAACCTTTGAAATGCTTAACAATTTAATCTTTCATTTCGAGATACTTTATCAAAATTAAACTAAAAATAATCCACTTAATAAGGTTTTGCTAGGTTTATACATTCTAAGCCGACTGATAAGGTTCTGACAAAACAAACTTCTCATAGAAACGTCTCACGTTGGCTATATGCAGCTTTTTATATATTTCATCATATAAAACATAATTCTCTTGATTTGTACGGTATAATGCCTTGTGCCGGATCATGGAAAAGGCCAAACGTATCATTCGATTTCCTAAGGCAACATATGCTTGTCTCGGATGCTTTCCACGTGCTTTGAACGCTTTATACCTCTCATGCATTTCTGGATTATTAAAGGCTAAGGATTTTCCAACTTGATAAACTATATTACGAAATTGCCTTCTTCCTTGTTTTGAGACGGCAAAATACGAAGGATTTCTACCCCCCTGACTGTTTAACAATTGGATTCGTCCCGGCCATCTTGATGAGTTGCCCTGCATGATCAAAGTCTGTGATATCTCCCATCTCCGCGAATAGTTCAGCCCCTGTGACAACACCGATACCCGAAACACTTAAGAGGATTGCCCCTTCAGTCTGCACAAAAAGATCCTCTATCTTTCTCTCTAATTCTTTAATATTTTTATCAAGTAAATCTAGTTGATCTAGCTTTTGATTAAGCAGAAATTGTTCTGCTTGAACATATTCTTTTTCTTGGGAGATCGAATCTTGAGCGAATTCCAGTAAGATTTGAATACTATAATCTCTTATTTTTAGATTATTCTTAATAGATACTTCACGCAGTCCTTCTTCACCAAGTGAAAGTATGTCGCTAGGATGTAGATAATGTCGCATTAAATATCGTGGTGCTTTCCCAAATAATGCTGAAAAGGGTTGAACGTGTTCTCGTTTTTCATTAATCCATATGCTTTTTCCTTGGAACTCTCGAAAAATACGTATCAATATAAGAACGTATTAAATTCTTCGTATCTGTCTGTTCTTTTACCAATTCACGTCTGGCTCGCGTTAGCTTTTGTAGTTCAAATACCTTTCCTTTTCCTAACTCAGAGGACGTTCCACGTCCGTGTATTAATGATTGAACGATTGCCATAAGATCTAAGTTATCTGTTTTAGACCAATTCAATAGGGTTTCTCGTTCTTTGGCAGTTGTAGCGGCATTTAAGATACGTACATGATACCCCTCACTATGACAGTGACGAACCAAATCCTCATAATAATGCCCTGTTGTTTCTACTCCTACTACAACCTCTTGCATTTTATACACCTTTTTCAGAGATTTAATATATTCTCCAATCTTTTTAATCCCTGTCAATGAAGCATCAAACTCAAATGGTTTAACCAGTATATCTCCATAAAAAGTACAAATCATTGCTTTATGCGTATACTTAGCTGCATCAACTGCGACCAACAATAAATTCTCTGACCCTACGTCTCTTATGAACTTTGCCCATCGACTTCCATTTTTACCTTGGATATGATTGAATAAAGAGTAAGCCTATCGTTTTTCCTCTCCTTTGGTTGGGATAGTAAATTAGAAGTTCTGTGATAGGTACTTCTATAATACTAGAAAACGGTGGCCTTTTTTAATTTCTTGATCTATTTACTATACTAGGCACGCCCCGATATATGTCGAATCACCACTAAAAAAGATGTCCGCACGGGAGTACGGACATCTCAAATAAGTTTATGATAGCCCTTCGTCAGGGTCCACTTTCTCTAAGCTCTGA
>NZ_APHR01000107.1:0-2500 GCF_000349205.1 Methylophaga lonarensis MPL
TTTTGCCTATTCCTTCWCCCGAGTTCTCTCAAGCGCCTTAGAATTCTCATCCCATCCACCTGTGTCGGTTGGGGTACGGTCATCTGTTACCTGAAGCTTAGAGACTTTTCCTGGAAGCAGGGTATCAATCACTTCGTTCCCTACGGAACTCGTCATCACGCCTTGGCATTGTGTCTTCGGATTTGCCTAAAAACACTGCCTACACGCTTAAACCAGCACTTCCAACCGCTGGCTGACCTAACCTTCTCCGTCATCCCATCGCAGTAACAAACGGTACAGGAATATTAACCTGTTTCCCATCGACTACGCATTTCTGCCTCGCCTTAGGGGCCGACTCACCCTGCTCCGATTAGCGTTGAGCAGGAAACCTTGGATTTTCGGCGAGGGGGCCTCTCACCCCCTTTATCGTTACTCATGTCAGCATTCGCACTTGTGATATCTCCAGCAAGCTTCTCAACTCACCTTCACAGACTTACACAACGCTCCTCTACCATGCCATCCATAGGATGGCATCCATAGCTTCGGTATATGGCTTAAGCCCCGGTACATCTTCCGCGCAGGCCGACTCGACTAGTGAGCTATTACGCTTTCTTTAAAGGGTGGCTGCTTCTAAGCCAACCTCCTAGCTGTCTGTGCCTTCCCACCTCGTTTTCCACTGAGCCATAATTTTGGGACCTTAGCTGATGGTCTGGGTTGTTTCCCTTTCCACGACGGACGTTATCACCCGCCGTGTGTCTCCCGTGATTGCACTTCTCGGTATTCGGAGTTTGCATGGGGTTGGTAAGTCGAGATGACCCCCTAGCCCAAACAGTGCTCTACCCCCGAGAGTGAGACACGAGGCGCTACCTAAATAGCTTTCGAGGAGAACCAGCTATCTCCTGGCTTGATTAGCCTTTCACTCCGATCCACAGTTCATCCCCGTCTTTTTCAACAGACGTGGGTTCGGCCCTCCAGTAAGTGTTACCTCACCTTCAGCCTGACCATGGATAGATCGCCAGGTTTCGGGTCTAATCCCAGCAACTCGTCGCCCTATTAAGACTCGGTTTCCCTTCGCCTCCCCTATTCGGTTAAGCTCGCTACTGAAATTAAGTCGCTGACCCATTATACAAAAGGTACGCAGTCACCCCATCACTAAGCTACCTCTGCTTGTTTGGTTAGGTTAGGTTGGGCTCGCTCTCGCTCGCCACCTCAACAAAAACGCTCGCTCACCATTTGCTTGTGGCGGCTTGTTTTGTTGGTTGGGCTCGCTCTCGCTCGCCACCTCCCAATCAAAGGTGTTTAATAACGCATCACTAAAAAAATAGCTTAGTGATGGGGCTCCCACTGCTTGTACGCACACGGTTTCAGGTTCTATTTCACTCCCCTCAACGGGGTTCTTTTCGCCTTTCCCTCACGGTACTGGTTCACTATCGGTCGATAAGGAGTATTTAGCCTTGGAGGATGGTCCCCCCATGTTCAGACAAGGTTTCACGTGCCCCGCCCTACTTGTCGCAAGCCTAGTACCTTAAGCACCTTTTCGTGTACGGGACTATCACCCTCTATCGCAGGCCTTTCCAGACCATTCCACTAAAATGCTTAATATCACTTGCAGGCTGTTTCCCGTTCGCTCGCCGCTACTTAGGAAATCTCGGTTGATTTCTGTTCCTCCGGCTACTTAGATGTTTCAGTTCGCCGGGTTCGCCTCGTTAAGCTATGTATTCACTTAACGATACCTACCCAAGGGTAAGTGGGTTGCCCCATTCGGAAATCGTAGGCTCAAAGCTTGTTTATCAGCTCCCCTACGCTTATCGCAGATTACTACGTCCTTCATCGCCTCTTATCGCCAAGGCATCCACCATGTGCGCTTATTCACTTGACCATATAACCCGAAGTCAACTTGGGATATATGTCGTTTTGCTACATCAGTTTCTTTACTATAAAACTCATCTGTATCTCTACAGTTAAGTCTTATGCCTTGTTACTTTCCGTTTTGTTAAAGAGCAGTGCCGAAACACTTGTCAGTCAACTCATCGATATAAGTCCACTCACAGCTGTTTCTTTACTTTTGAGAGATTATCGGGTGGCACTTGTTTCGCTCCACTTAGTTGGTGGAACCAATCTATCGCTCCACTTAGTTGGTGGAACCTGATTTACCGCTCCACTTAGTTGGTGGAGCTAGGCGGGATCGAACCGCCGACCTCCTGCGTGCAAGGCAGGCGCTCTCCCAGCTGAGCTATAGCCCCATCTTGGGTTTTCCTTTGGGTTACCACTTAACCCCTGTTTCAAGGGCTTTTTCGCAGATTGTTCGGTTTTGTCGGCGAAGCTGCTTCTCGGCAGTGAGCTGACAAAAGCGGGCAATATGCGGAAAAGTGGTGGGTCTGGGAAGATTTGAACTTCCGACCTCACCCTTATCAGGGGTGCGCTCTAACCAACTGAGCTACAGACCCAGATATCTCTCTGTCAAATCAAGTAATTTGTGTGAGTACTTACGCAGTCGTTTCTCTATGAAAGGAGGTGATCC
>NZ_APHR01000108.1 GCF_000349205.1 Methylophaga lonarensis MPL
TTCAAGGTGGTACGTTCAAGGATTACGCGGATATTGATAACGCACCAGAAGAAAGAGAGCGTGGCATTACCATTTCTACAGCACACGTAGAATACGAAACTGCCAACCGCCACTATGCCCACGTTGACTGCCCAGGCCATGCTGACTATGTCAAAAACATGATCACCGGTGCAGCACAAATGGACGGTGCAATTCTGGTAGTCAACGCAGCTGATGGCCCGATGCCACAAACCCGTGAGCACATACTGCTGTCACGTCAGGTAGGCGTTCCTTACATCGTCGTGTTCCTGAACAAAGCGGACATGGTTGACGATGCTGAACTGATTGAGCTGGTCGAAATGGAAGTACGTGAGTTGCTGGACAGCTATGACTTCCCAGGTGACGACACGCCAATCATCGTTGGTAGCGCACTGAAAGCCCTGGAAGGTGACACCAGCGAAATTGGTGTGCCATCTATCATGCGTCTGACCGAAGCGATGGACAGCTACTTCCCAGAACCAGAGCGTGCGATTGATGGCGCGTTCCTGATGCCGATTGAAGACGTATTCTCAATCTCAGGTCGTGGTACGGTTGTCACCGGTCGTGTAGAGCGTGGCATCGTGAAAGTTGGTGAAGAACTGGAAATCGTCGGTATCAAAGACACCCAGAAAACCACCTGTACCGGTGTAGAAATGTTCCGTAAGCTGCTGGACCAAGGTCAAGCTGGCGATAACGTGGGTGTACTGCTGCGTGGAACGAAGCGTGAAGAAGTAGACCGTGGTCAAGTACTGGCGCACCCAGGCACCATCAAGCCACACACCAAGTTTGAAGCGGAAGTGTACATTTTGTCGAAAGACGAAGGTGGTCGTCACACACCATTCTTCAATGGCTACCGTCCACAGTTTTACTTCCGTACAACTGACGTAACTGGTGCCTGTGACTTGCCATCAGGTGTAGAAATGGTCATGCCTGGTGACAACATCAAAATGGACGTAACCCTGATTGCACCGATTGCGATGGAAGAAGGTTTGCTGTTTCGCTATTCGTGAAGCTGA
>NZ_APHR01000109.1 GCF_000349205.1 Methylophaga lonarensis MPL
GAGTAACGATAAAGGGGTCGAGAGGCCCCTCGCCGAAAATCCAAGGTTTCCTGCTCAACGCTAATCGGAGCAGGGTGAGTCGGCCCCTAAGGCGAGGCAGAAATGCGTAGTCGATGGGAAACAGGTTAATATTCCTGTACCGTTTGTTACTGCGATGGGATGACGGAGAAGGTTAGGTCAGCCAGCGGTTGGAAGTGCTGGTTTAAGCGTGTAGGCAGTGTTTTTAGGCAAATCCGAAGACACAATGCCAAGGCGTGATGACGAGTTCCGTAGGGAACGAAGTGATTGATACCCTGCTTCCAGGAAAAGTCTCTAAGCTTCAGGTAACAGATGACCGTACCCCAAACCGACACAGGTGGATGGGATGAGAATTCTAAGGCGCTTGAGAGAACTCGGGTGAAGGAACTAGGCAAAATAGCACCGTAACTTCGGGAGAAGGTGTGCCTCTGTTAGGTGAAGGTCCTAGCGACTGGAGCTGAAGGAGGTTGCAGTGAACTGGTGGCTGCGACTGTTTATTAAAAACACAGCACTCTGCAAACACGAAAGTGGACGTATAGGGTGTGACGCCTGCCCGGTGCCGGAAGGTTAATTGATGGGGTTATCTTCGGAGAAGCTCTTGATCGAAGCCCCGGTAAACGGCGGCCGTAACTATAACGGTCCTAAGGTAGCGAAATTCCTTGTCGGGTAAGTTCCGACCTGCACGAATGGCGTAACGATGGCCACACTGTCTCCACCCGAGACTCAGTGAAATTGAAATTGCGGTTAAGATGCCGTATACCCGCGGCTAGACGGAAAGACCCCGTGAACCTTTACTACAGCTTTGCACTGAACTTTGAACCTATTTGTGTAGGATAGGTGGGAGGCATAGAAGCGTGAACGCCAGTTTGCGTGGAGCCGACCTTGAAATACCACCCTGGTATGTTTGGAGTTCTAACCTGCATCCATGATCTGGATGAGGGACAGTGTATGGTGGGTAGTTTGACTGGGGCGGTCTCCTCCCAAAGAGTAACGGAGGAGCACGAAGGTACACTAAGCATGGTCGGACATCATGCGGTTAGTGCAAAGGCAAAAGTGTGCTTGACTGCGAGACAGACACGTCGAGCAGGTACGAAAGTAGGTCTTAGTGATCCGGTGGTTCTGAATGGAAGGGCCATCGCTCAACGGATAAAAGGTACTCCGGGGATAACAGGCTGATACCGCCCAAGAGTTCATATCGACGGCGGTGTTTGGCACCTCGATGTCGGCTCATCACATCCTGGGGCTGTAGCCGGTCCCAAGGGTATGGCTGTTCGCCATTTAAAGTGGTACGCGAGCTGGGTTTAGAACGTCGTGAGACAGTTCGGTCCCTATCTGCCGTGGGCGTTGGAAATTTGAGAGGAGCTGCTCCTAGTACGAGAGGACCGGAGTGGACGTACCCCTGGTGTTCGGGTTGTGATGCCAATCGCATTGCCCGGTAGCTATGTACGGACGGGATAACCGCTGAAAGCATCTAAGCGGGAAGCCCCCCTCAAGATTAGATTTCCCCGAGCTTTAAGCTCCTGAAGGGCCGTGGAAGACCACCACGTTGATAGGCTGGGTGTGGAAGCGCAGTAATGTGTGAAGCTAACCAGTACTAATTGCCCGTGAGGCTTGACCATATAACCCCAAGTTTACTTGGGGGCTACAATCGCCTTGAGTTACTTTCCGAACAGTCTGCAATGCAGACAAGCGATTATGCCTGGCGGCCATAGCGAGTTGGCACCACCTGACCCCATCCCGAACTCAGTAGTGAAACGACTCAGCGCCGATGATAGTGTGGGAGTTCCCATGTGAAAGTAGGTCACTGCCAGGTTTTTATATGAAMWKACCC
>NZ_APHR01000110.1 GCF_000349205.1 Methylophaga lonarensis MPL
TCCAGACCATTCCACTAAAATGCTTAATATCACTTGCAGGCTGTTTCCCGTTCGCTCGCCGCTACTTAGGAAATCTCGGTTGATTTCTGTTCCTCCGGCTACTTAGATGTTTCAGTTCGCCGGGTTCGCCTCGTTAAGCTATGTATTCACTTAACGATACCTACCCAAGGGTAAGTGGGTTGCCCCATTCGGAAATCGTAGGCTCAAAGCTTGTTTATCAGCTCCCCTACGCTTATCGCAGATTACTACGTCCTTCATCGCCTCTTATCGCCAAGGCATCCACCATGTGCGCTTATTCACTTGACCATATAACCCGAAGTCAACTTGGGATATATGTCGTTTTGCTACATCAGTTTCTTTACTATAAAACTCATCTGTATCTCTACAGTTAAGTCTTATGCCTTGTTACTTTCCGTTTTGTTAAAGAGCAGTGCCGAAACACTTGTCAGTCAACTCATCGATATAAGTCCACTCACAGCTGTTTCTTTACTTTTGAGAGATTATCGGGTGGTACTTGTTTCGCTCCACTTAGTTGGTGGAACCAATCTATCGCTCCACTTAGTTGGTGGAACCTGATTTACCGCTCCACTTAGTTGGTGGAGCTAGGCGGGATCGAACCGCCGACCTCCTGCGTGCAAGGCAGGCGCTCTCCCAGCTGAGCTATAGCCCCATCTTGGGTTTTCCTTTGGGTTACCACTTMWSM
>NZ_APHR01000111.1 GCF_000349205.1 Methylophaga lonarensis MPL
GGTTTCGCTCCACTTAGTTGGTGGAACCAATCTATCGCTCCACTTAGTTGGTGGCTGATTTACCGCTCCACTTAGTTGGTGGAGCTAGGCGGGATCGAACCGCCGACCTCCTGCGTGCAAGGCAGGCGCTCTCCCAGCTGAGCTATAGCCCCATCTTGGGTTTTCCTTTGGGTTACCACTTAACCCCTGTTTCAAGGGCTTTTTCGCAGATTGTTCGGTTTTGTCGGCGAAGCTGCCTCTCGGCAGTGAGCTGACAAAAGCGGGCAATATGCGGAAAAGTGGTGGGTCTGGGAAGATTTGAACTTCCGACCTCACCCTTATCAGGGGTGCGCTCTAACCAACTGAGCTACAGACCCGTAGTCTTTTCATTATCCAGTCGCTTCAGCCGGTCGGTGACCTCACCGCTTCTTCCGAAACGTGCGCTCCGATGAACTGAGCTACAGACCCAGATATCTCTCTGTCAAATCAAGTAATTTGTGTGAGTACTTACGCAGTCGTTTCTCTATGAAAGGAGGTGATCCAGCCCCAGGTTCCCCTAGGGCTACCTTGTTACGACTTCACCCCAGTCATTGACCACAAAGTGGTAAGCGACCTCCAAAAGGTTAGTCTACCTACTTCTTTTGCAGCCAACTCCCATGGTGTGACGGGCGGTGTGTACAAGGCCCGGGAACGTATTCACCGCAGCATTCTCTGCGATTACTAGCT
>NZ_APHR01000112.1 GCF_000349205.1 Methylophaga lonarensis MPL
TACAATGGGCAGTAYMAAGGTTGCCAACTCGCGAGAGTGCGCTAATCCCATAAAGCTGTTCGTAGTCCGGATTGGAGTCTGCAACTCGACTCCATGAAGTCGGAATCGCTAGTAATCGCAGATCAGAATGCTGCGGTGAATACGTTCCCGGGCCTTGTACACACCGCCCGTCACACCATGGGAGTTGGCTGCAAAAGAAGTAGGTAGACTAACCTTCGGGAGGTCGCTTACCACTTTGTGGTCAATGACTGGGGTGAAGTCGTAACAAGGTAGCCCTAGGGGAACCTGGGGCTGGATCACCTCCTTTCATAGAGAAACGACTGCGTAAGTACTCACACAAATTACTTGATTTGACAGAGAGATATCTGGGTCTGTAGCTCAGTTCATCGAGCGCACGTTTCGGAMKGRTGAGGTC
>NZ_APHR01000113.1 GCF_000349205.1 Methylophaga lonarensis MPL
AAGTAGGCGGGCGACGTGAACCTTGTCGGACAGGGGAACATCMKCCAAGGYKAAATACTCCTTATACGACCGATAGTGAACCAGTACCGTGAGGGAAAGGCGAAAAGAACCCCGTTGAGGGGAGTGAAATAGAACCTGAAACCGTGTGCGTACAAGCAGTGGGAGCCCCATCACTAAGCTATTTTTTTAGTGATGCGTTATTAAACACCTTTGATTGGGAGGTGGCGAGCGAGAGCGAGCCCAACCAACAAAACAAGCCGCCATCAGCAAATGGTGAGCGAGCGTTTTGTTGAGGTGGCGAGCGAGAGCGAGCCCAACCTAACAAAACAAGCAGAGGTAGCTTAGTGATGGGGTGACTGCGTACCTTTTGTATAATGGGTCAGCGACTTAATTTCAGTAGCGAGCTTAACCGAATAGGGGAGGCGAAGGGAAACCGAGTCTTAATAGGGCGACGAGTTGCTGGGATTAGACCCGAAACCTGGCGATCTATCCATGGTCAGGCTGAAGGTGAGGTAACACTTACTGGAGGGCCGAACCCACGTCTGTTGAAAAAGACGGGGAATGAACTGTGGATCGGAGTGAAAGGCTAATCAAGCCAGGAGATA
>NZ_APHR01000115.1 GCF_000349205.1 Methylophaga lonarensis MPL
TCAGCCATAGCGGGGATTSAAATCAGTGACAAGGTGAAAGTGTCTGATCTTCGCTTGCCATGACACAAAAAAAAACGGGCCGATGATGGCCCGTTTTTGGTTTTTGAGACTAGCTTCCCGCCTTCGCGGGAATGACGACACATTATTAGTGCGAGTTCAGATTCCCGCATGCGCGGGAATGACAGTCTAGTTTGTTAATGTCGGCGACGAATCAAGGGGTCAGCCAACTTGATACAACTTTTTTGCCATGATTTTA
Source organism: Methylophaga lonarensis MPL (assembly GCF_000349205.1). GTDB lineage: Bacteria > Pseudomonadota > Gammaproteobacteria > Nitrosococcales > Methylophagaceae > Methylophaga > Methylophaga lonarensis. Next base: position 257 of record NZ_APHR01000115.1, read on the forward strand.
CTATCCCAGTATTTTTGATTAACCATAGCGGGGATTCAAATCAGTGACAAGGTGAAAGTGTCTGATCTTCGCTTGCCATGACACAAAAAAAACGGGCCGATGATGGCCCGTTTTTGGTTTTTGTAGACTAGCTTCCCGCCTTCGCGGGAATGACGACA
>NZ_APHR01000116.1 GCF_000349205.1 Methylophaga lonarensis MPL
GTTTTCCGGAATAACGAGGTTATGTGCTGTGCGTTTCCGGAATGACGATCAACGTCCGTCATTCCCTCACCCAAGTCCCATCATTCCCACGTCTCAGCCCGTCATTCCCGCGCATGCGGGAATCTGTCAGAGGCCGTGCGGAGATTCCGGACAAACGCTGCACGTTTTCCGGAATGACGAGGTTAGGTGGCTGTGCGTTTTCCGGAATGACGATCAACGTCCGTCATTCCCTCACCCAAGTCCCATCATTCCCACCGTCCCAGACCCGTCATTCCCGCGCATGCGGGAATCTGTCAGAGGCCGTGCGGAGATTTCGGACAAACGCTGAGCGTTTTCCGGAATGACGACTTATTGTCACTCCCGCGCCCAGCTTTCGTCATTCCCGCGCCCAACTTTCGTCATTTCCGCGCCCGACCTCCGTCATTCCCGCGCATGCGGGAATCTCAGAGGCCGTGCAGAGATTCCGGACAAACGCTGTACGTTTTCCGGAATGACGAGGTTAGGTGGTTGTACGTTTTCCGGAATGACGATCAACGTCCGTCATTCCCTCACCCAAGTCCCATCATTCCCACGTCCCAGACCCGTCATTCCCCGCGCATGCGGGAATCTGTCAGAGGCCGTGCGGAGATTCCGGACAAACGCTGACGMGTTTTCCGGAAT